>JAGNMU010000112.1 GCA_017991005.1 Gemmatimonadaceae bacterium
CCGGGTTCGGTCATCATCGTGCAGAGTCCGTGAGGTCCGAGATGAGTCTTCCTACTGCACCATTTCATATGGCGCGTCGCGCCGTGGCCGTTCGCACGATCAGTGCCGGCATCGGCATGGGGATTGGCGTGGCGGCGGCTTTGTTCGCCGTTCCGGCGCTTCGCGCACAGGAAAGCGTTGCCGGTGCGTCGGCCACACTCGACGGACTGGCCGATGCCAAGGCGCGTGCGGCCGTGCGTGCCCTTCTCGAGGACGCCGCGGCCAAGGGCATTCCCACTGCGCCGCTGGTGACCAAGGTGCGCGAAGGGCTGGCCAAACGCGCCGCACCCGAACGCATTCACGCCGCAACCGCGGCGCTTGCCACGCGACTGGCCAGTGCGGCCACCGCACTCGCGCCGGCACGCTCCACCGAAGAAATCGCGGCCGGTGCCGACGTGCTGCAAACCGGTGTGACCGAACGCGCGTTGCGTGAGATGCGCACCATCTGGCCCGCCAAACCGCTGACCGTCCCTCTTGGTGTGTTGGCCGAGTTGGTGGCCAGTGGTGTGCCGCCAGGCAACGCGACCCAGCGTGTGCGCGAGTTGTTGGTTCGCGGCGCCACCACCGCACAGATCGCGACACTCGGCACGAGTGTGCGCGCCGATGTGGCGGCGGGACTCGCGCCGGATGCGGCCATGGAATTACGCTCCAAGGGTGTGTTGCTCCAGCTTCCCAACGCGTCGTCGCTTCCGGCGATTTCCTCTCCCATTCGTCCGCCGATACGACCGTAGTCCCGATCGCGTCGTGCCGATCGGCCTGCGGTGTGCGCGTGCGATCACGTACGCGATCACGTACGCGATCACGTACGCGATCGCGTACGCGATGCTGTTCGCCGCGCCGGCGCTCGAAGCACAATCGACGGGGCAGCAGTCGCTCATGTGGTTGGACATTGGCGGCGCCGCCATTCAGCAGCCACACGGCGCAACGCGGCCCGCCGGGTCGTTCGGCATCGGCGGCCTGCATCAGCGTCGTGCATGGACCCTGATGGGTGACGCTGCGCTCACCATGGCCAACGATAGTGTGGCCGCCTCGCAGCTCGTCGTCCGCAGCCTGTGGACACCGGCGCGCGCGCGATGGAGCACCACGGAGGTCGAAGCCAGTCTCCTCTCCGCCGGCCTCTCAGGGCGCGGCCGTGACGGCAGCCGGAGTGTCGCACTCCGCGAACGCGTGAAAACACGCGGCATCGAGGCATTCGTACTAGGTGGCGCGGCCGTTGCAACACGCGGCACACTCAACACCGGCGGCGCGGCGTTGCAGGTGGGATTGCGTACTGCCCGCGGTCCATTCAGCGCGTCGGCGTCGTTTCAACACGCCACGACTGACGACTACGTACTGGCCGAGGCGTCGGGGTATTTCTTGCGCGAGTTTCCGTCCAACTATGCGATGCGTGATGCCACGGTTGGTCTGTCGTGGCGAAACCGGGCGGTTGCCGTCGATCTGACGCAGGCATGGCGCCGCGGCATCGGCAATACGCGCGGCCATTCGAGCGCCCCCTCGGCGCGGATGGTGTGGACGGTATCACCGCCGCTCGCGCTCATGGCGTACGGTGGACGCCAGTTGGCCGATGTGCTGCGCGGCGTTCCGCAGGCCGACTATGTCGGCCTGTCGGCGCGATGGATGATCGGTGCGCGGCGTGGCCGCGCGGCGGCAGCCGTCGCGCCAGGCGCACGCGCTGATGGGATCGCGGAAAGCGAAGCGACACTGACCCGCGTGCCCGGCGCGAGTGCACTCGAGCTGCGCGTGGAAGCCCCTGTAGACGCGACGGTCGAGATTGCGAGCAGCATTGGCGACTGGTCGCCGCAACCCGCGACGCGTGACGGCGACCGGTTTGTGCTACGACTCGCCTTGCCCTCCGGCAGCCACCGCGTCGCCGTTCGCATCAACGGCGGCGCGTGGCGCGCACCGCGAGGGCTGGTCGCGGTGTCGGATGATTTTGGTGGAACGGCGGGGGTGGTGGTGGTGCCGTAACGGTGATGTTGACGCGTCGGTTGTTACCGATGCATCAAATATTCCAGCACGTCAAATCGCGTCACGATTCCCTGCACCACCCCGTCCTTTTTCATCAGCACGGCGCGATTGCTCTTGGACAGCAACTTGGCCACACTCTCCACGGCCTGATCGCTGTCCACTGTCGGGAACGGCTGGTCCATCACATCACTCACCGTCTGATCGAGAACCTTCGGTTCGGCCAGTGACCGTGACGTGAGCTGCGACTCGGCCACGCTGCCGATGCACACGGCTCCGTCCATCACCGGTGCCTGCGACACGTTGTGCAGCGCCATCAGGCGAATCGCCTGACGCACCGTCGCGCCTGGCGCGACACTGACAATCGCGGGCGCGCTCGCATCCTTGTTGCCCAGCACCGATTCGATGGTGGTGTGCGGCGAATCGAGCATCTGGTTTTCGCGCATCCACTCGTCGTTGAACACCTTGCTGAGATAGCGCTCGCCGGTGTCGCAGAGAAACGTGACGACGCACGCCTCCGGATCATCGAGTCGACGCGCCACCGTGAGCGCCGCGTGCGCAATCAGTCCCGCCGATCCGCCCACAAAAATGCCTTCCTCACGCGTGAGACGGCGCGCCATCGCAAACGCGTCCTTGTCGCCCACCGTGATGAACTCGTCGATCACGCTCATGTCGAGTGTGGCCGGCACACAGTCCTGGCCCACGCCTTCCACTTTGTACGGCGCGCCCGTTGGATGTCCCTCGCCCTTGGTGCGCCACAGTTCGGCGAGCACCGATCCCTGCGGATCGGCGGCGATGATCTTGATCTTCGGGTTCTTTGATTTGAGATACTGCCCAACCCCGCTGATCGTGCCACCCGTACCGGCCGAGGCGATGAAATGGGTAATGCGTCCTTCTGTCTGCTCCCAGATCTCGGGGCCTGTCGTGGCCACGTGCGCCGCCGGGTTGGCGGGATTCTCAAACTGCCCGGCCAGCACGGCGCCCGGCGTTTCACGCACGATGCGTTTGGCCATCTGCACGTAGTTCTGCGGATGATCGTGCGCCACCGCCGTCGGCGTGATGATTACTTCGGCTCCGAACGCTTTGAGCAGCCGCACCTTTTCCTGCGACATCTTGTCCGGCATCGTGAAAATGCACTTGTAGCCCTTGAGCGCCGCCGCGATCGCGAGCCCGACACCCGTGTTGCCACTGGTTGCTTCGACAATCACGCCACCCGCCTTGAGTGTGCCGGCACGTTCGTGGGCTTCGATCATCGGCATGCCGATGCGGTCTTTGACGCTGCCGCCTGGATTGAAAAAGTCCGCCTTGCCGTAAAGGGGCGTCCGAATGCCCTTGGCGACCCGCGAAAGGCGAATCATCGGCGTCCAGCCGATCGTCTCGAGAACCGAGTCGTAGGGACGACGGTGCCGAAGGTGTTCTTCCGTCATCGTCACATCGGGTGTCAGGGTCGTGGCCATGTGCTGAGGAGCGTGCGGGGAGTGTCAGCGCAACAAGGGGAGCGCGGGGGGATGATGCGGGACGTCAGGCGCTACGGAGCATCGGGAGGCGTCGGCGGACCATCGGGATGTCGAAAGTGCACCGGATACAGCATCGCGACTGCGATCGGCACGCCCTTACGAAGCGCCGGCCGAAAACGCAGCTGGGTCGCGCCGGCAAGCGCGGCGGAATCGAAGGCGGGAACACCGGAGGAAACGTCAACGCGGGTGCTGTCCTGAATCACCACACCCGTGGCATCCACAAACAAACGCAGTGTCACGTTCCCCTGCAAACGACGCAGGTACTGGGCAACGGGATACTCAAACGGCGGTGCGGCGTTGAGCATCCGCGGCAGCTCGTCCGGCGGTCCGGCTCGCCACCAGGGGTCCGTGGTGGACCGACTCGAACGGGCACGCTCGGAACAGCCGCCCACCATCAGGGTCAGCAGACAGAGCCCCATCGCGCGCCGTGTGATCGGTCGCCACCCACGCCACGACGTCTTCCGTTCACGGCCTGCGGCGTACATGGCTGGAATGTACCACGGTCGCGCGGCGTCAGCGGTATCGCACGATATCATTCAAGTTGTCTCAGGTAGTCGCAGGCTTTTCATTCCCACTTGTTCGCCGGTGCTTCTGCATGCGTGCTGCTGCCGCTGTTCTGTCTCCTGTCGGTCGAGCGCTGGGCCGAGCCGTCGCCGCGTCGCTGTTGGCGACCTGGCTGGTCGCGTGTGGCGGTGATGGCGGATCCGGACCGAGCGCCACGCCGGCCTCGGTCCGATTGCAGGCAGGCAGTGCACAAACCGGCACCGTGGGTTCGGCCCTCGCCATTCCGCTCTCGGTGGTCGTGACCGACAAGTCGGGCGGCGCGGTGTCAGGTGCCCGCGTGGATTGGGATGTCGGCGCCGGGTCGGGCACACTCGCGCCAGCGTCCACGCTCACCAACAGCGCTGGCGTGGCCCAAACCACCTGGACCCTCGGCACCGTGGCCGGCAACCAGCGGGCGACGGCGCAGGTCAGCGGCCTCACCAGAATTGTCTTCACCGCTACGGCGCTCCCGGGCGCGGCGGCCAGCGTCGTGGCCACACCGCACGAGGCGTACCTCGGGGTGGGTGACACCATCCGACTAATCGCGTCCGCCCGTGACCAATACGGCAACATGCTGTCCGGCCAGGCCATCACCTTCCGCTCGGCCGATGCGGCGATTGCCGGCGTCGACGTGAACGGGCTGATCACGGCCATCGCCCAAGGCGCCGGGCGTGTCATCGTCGAGGCGGGCGGACGGAGCGATACCGTTGCCGTCACCGTGGGTGTCGCAGGCTCCTCGGCCTGCGGACCGCTGCCCGTGCAGACACTCGCGTTGGGTCAGGTCGTCAGCCCGGCCTCCGACGCGGCGGGAATTCGCGTCTGTCTGGCCTCACCAGCCGGAGTGAATGCCGAATACGCGCTGACGCTCATCTCGACGGTCGAATCGTTCAGCACCATCACCTCGCTCGATGTGTACGGTTTTGGCAATACCGGCCCCGCCACCGCAGCGCTGATGGCTCCCGCCGAGACCGGGACCGCGCTCGAATCCCGCTTGGCCGAGCCGGTGTCGCTGACCGCGCCGCGCCGCGTCGAGTGGGCGCGCCGTGAGGTTGAACGCACCGAGCTCGCACCCCTGGTGAGCGGTGCGCGAGCGTGGCAGGCCGAAAAGGCCGCGTCGCCGTCACTGGTGATTCCCACCAACATCAAGGTGGGTGACGCGATCACGTTCAACGCCAATGCGACCTCCGCGTGCAGCAACCCCGACAACCGCGCGTCGCGAGTGGCCGCGATCGGCGCCAAGTCGATTGTCGTGGTCGACAACGAGAATCCCACCGGCGGTTATACCGACGCCGAATACGCCGATATCGCCGCGACGTTCGACACGCTGATCTATCCACTCGATACCACCGCGTTCGGTGCGCCGACGAATGTGAGCGGCACGGGCAAGATCGTGCTGTTCTACACGGCTCGTGTGAACGCCCTGACACCGGCGTCCACCAGCAACTTCACGGTGGGAGGGTTCTTCTTTGCGCGCGATCTCTATCCCAAGACCGCTCGTAATGGACTCGGCGCGTGCGCGGCATCAAACGAAGCCGAGATGTTCTATCTGCTGGTGCCAGATCCCAATGGCACGATCAACGGCAACCGGCGCACCAAGTCCACCGTCACCACGCTCAATCTCGGCACCATCGCGCACGAGTTCGAACATCTGATCAATTCGGGACGTCGCCTGTATGTGAACACGAGCGCCACGCCGAACGAGGAGATCTGGCTCGACGAAGGGCTCGCACACAGCGCCGAGGAGCTCTTGTACTATCGCATGTCGGGGTTCGCCTCGCGGCAGAATCTCAACCTGCAGCAAGTGGCGTCGCAGTCCACGCTGTTCAGCAACTACGCGGGCTCCAACTTCTCGCGCTTTTACACGCATCTCGTCAGTCCCGAAACCAGCTCGCCGTACGCGCCCAATGATTCGCTCTCGACGCGCGGCGCCACCTGGAGTTTTCTGCGCTACGCGGCGGGACGACAGGGCGCGGGGGGCGAGGCCGCGTTTTATCGCGCACTCGTGAACTCGACCACCTCCGGTCGGGCAAACCTTGCCAACGTGCTCGGTGGCTCCACGGTGGTAGCGGACTATCTGCGTGACTGGACCGTCTCGCTGATCGCCGACGACTACAGCACGGCGGTCACGGCGGCGCTCAATCCGATCTACATCACGCCGTCGTGGAATTTCCGCAGCATCTACCCCGGTCTCACCTTGGGCGGCGGGTCCGCGCTTGGGGTGTACCCGATTGCCGCGCGGTCGCTCACGAGCGGCGTCGCGCAGCGCATCTCGCTGGCCGGCGGGACGAGCAGCTACGTACGATTTGGCATTCGCTCAGGACAGAGCGCGTTGCTGAGTCTTGCGTCCAATGGCGGCGCCATTCCCAGCGGAATGCGCTACGCCATCGTTCGCATGCGGTGATCCAGCCGCCGGATCACCCGCGCCGTTTGAGTTTGATCTCAAACAGCTTGGCCCACCGCTTCCCCGTCACGTAGTACCGGTCGTTCGCCGCATCGTAGGCAATGCCGTTCAGCACATCTTCGCGCCCGGTGCGATCGATCGCCTTGAGAATGCCCGACAGGTCGATCCAGCCGGTGACCACGCCTGTCTTGGGATCGATGCGCGCGATCTGTTCACTTTGCCACACGTTGGCCCAGATCTCGCCTTTCACCCATTCGAGTTCGTTGAGCGACGTGACCGCCGTCCCGTGATCGGTCACGCTGATGCTGTCCGTGACCGCGAACGTTTTCGGGTCGCGCCAGCGAATCATCGGCGTGCCGTTGCTCATGATGAGCGACGTGCCATCCGTGGTGAGCGCCCAGCCTTCCCCGTCGTACGTGAATTCGCCCGTGGGTTTGAACGTCTTCCAGTCGTACACGAAGGCTTTGCCGCTGGTCCAGGTGAGCTGATACAGCTTGTCGCCAAAGACGATGGTGCCTTCACCAAAGTACGGCGGCGCCAGATCGCGCTGCCGAATGGCGCGACCGGTGGTGAGCTCCACTTCGCGGATGTACGACGTGCCCACTTCCCCGGTGCTTTCAAACAGCCGGCCTTCGTGGAAGAACAGGCCTTCGGTGAACGAACTGGTATCGTGCGGATGGGTGGCCACCACTTCATATCCCCAGCTCGGCGTCCGGGCGATGGTGGTCGTATCCGCATCGGCGGTGCTGTCGGCCGCCGGCGCTTCTTTGCCGCACGCACCAAATGCACCAGCCGTGGCAATAAAACCGACGGATCCAAGCAGCACGGCGGCGGCGCCGGTGCGCGATGAGCGGAGAAACGACAGGAAGGCCATAGGTCGACCGGGCGGGGATTCGGGTTGAATCGGGAAGCTACTGTGCGTCCGCGGCGTTCGGAAATGCGCCCGCCTCGGCATCGACCCACGTCTTGAGCTCACGCAGCAACGTCACCAGATCAGCCAACTGGTGATTGGCATTGAGCCCACTCGGACTCGGCAATACCCAGAGTGCCGTGCCGTCGATCCGCTCGGACTGTAAACCGAGCGTCGCTTTGGGACGGCCGAACGCGCTGCGGTATGCGCCGATGCCCAGAAACGCGATCACCCGCGGATGGTATTGTGCCACCAGGCGCACCAATCGCTCACCCCCGGCGGCGAATTCGTGTGGCGCGACTTCCGCGGCCGTGGCGCTGGTCCGCTCGACCATGTTCGTGATACCGATGCCAAGCGGAAGCAGCTCCGCTTCATCCCATGGTGCAAACTGGCGCGGCGTGAAGCCGGCGCCATGCAACGCCGGCCAGAAGCGATTACCCGGGCGGCCAAAGTGATGCCCGATGGCCGCCGTGTAGAGTCCGGGATTGATGCCGCAGAACAGCACGCGCAAATGCGGCGCGATGATGTCCGGCACGGTCAGCGAAATCGCGGCAGCCAACTGCGCCTTCGTTGGCTTGCGGGGCCGCAGGTTGTCGCCGGTCACGGCTTTGCGGCAGTGCGTTCGCCCAGCTCCCGCTTGAGCGCCGCAATCGCCGTGAGCGCTTGCATCGGCGTCATGTTGTCCGGTTCGAGCGCGGTCACGGCATCAGCCAGTGCAGACATGGCCGGATCCGGCGCCGGCGCGGCCTCGCCAAAAAAGCCCAGCTGCGCGGTTGGCACACCCGGACGCACCATGCGCGGACCGCGGCGGGTCGCACTGCGCGGAGCGGCATGACCCTCGGCGGTGAGTCGCGCCGCCATCTGCTCACCTTCGCCCTCGAGCAGCGCCAGCACTTCTTTTGCGCGGGCAATGACCACCTGCGGCAACCCGGCCAGACGACCTACCTCAATGCCGTAGCTGCGATCGGCGCCGCCAGGAATCAGGCGATGCAGAAACAGCACCTGATCCCCCACTTCACGCACCGCCACCGTGAAGTTGCGTACGGCCGGCAATTCGTTGGCGAGCTGCGTGAGCTCGTGATAGTGCGTGGCAAACACCGTTTTGCACCCGATGGCATCGTGCAGATGTTCGCTCACACTCCACGCAATCGACACGCCGTCATACGTGCTGGTGCCGCGGCCGATTTCATCGAGCAGGACCAGTGACCGCGCCGTCGCCGTGTGGAGAATGGCGCTCGTTTCGCTCATCTCCACCATGAACGTACTCTGCCCGCGCACGAGATTGTCGCTCGCGCCGACGCGGGTGAACAACCGATCGACAATCGGCAGTCGCGCCTTGCGCGCCGGTACATACGCCCCCACCTGCGCGAGCAATTGAATGAGACCGATTTGCCGGAGAATCGTGCTCTTGCCGGCCATATTTGGGCCCGTCAGCACAATCAGCCGCGCGTCATTGGTGAGTGTGAGATCGTTCGGGATGAACTTCTCGCGCGCCATCATCCGTTCCACCACCGGATGACGCCCCGCGACAATCTCCATCTCGAAATCGTCGTGCACATCGGGGCGCACGTATTGCTCGCGCTCCGCCACTTCGGCAAACGACCCCAACACATCGAGCGTGGCCACACGACGCGCGACGGCTTGCCAGCGTGCAATCGCCACACCCGCTTCGCGCCGCAATGCCTCGAACAATTCGCGTTCGCGCGTTTCAATGCGCTCCGCGGCGGTCAGCACCTTTTCCTCGTAACTCTTGAGCGCGGGCGTGACATACCGCTCCGCGCCCGTCAGCGTCTGCCGGCGCTGATAGTCGTCGGGTACGAGATGTTTGTTGGCGTTCGAGATCTCGAGGTAGTACCCGAACACACGATTGAATCCCACCTTGAGCGACGAGATCCCCGTACGCGCGCGCTCCTGCGATTGAATCGTCGCGATGGCGTCTTTGCCGCCGTCGCGCAAGGCACGCAGTTCGTCGAGCTCCGCATCGATGCCGGGCGCAATCGTGTCTTCGTCGCCGATGGCAAGCGGCGGGCGCTCCACGAGCATGCGTGTGAGCCGCTCCGCGCAGTCGGCGCCGTCATCCCACTCGGCCAGCAGCAGCCCCAGCACGCCGCCGTTCGCCGACCCCTGCGCCACATGGTCGCGCACCCCGCGCGCAGCCGTCGCCACGCGCGGCAATCGCCCCAGCGAATCGCCAAGCGCCCGCAATTCCCGCGGTGTCGCGCGACCCGCTGCAGCCTTGCTGGCAAGGCGCTCAATGTCGCGCACCCCGTCGAGTGCGTCGCGCAGCGCGGCGCGGCCGACCGGATCACGCACCAGCACCGTCACCGCATCCAGTCGCTCTTCAATGCGTGCGCGTTCCAGCAGCGGCGCCAGCAACCACTGTCGCAGCAACCGCTGACCCATCGGTGTTGCGGTGCGGTCCATCACTGACAACAACGTGCCCGCCAGTTCGCCGCCGCGGAGTGATTCCACCAGCTCGAGATTGCGCCGCGTCATTTCATCGAGTGGCATGACGCCGCCCGGGCGTTCAATCACCGGTCGTGCCAGGTGCGGCAGTCCGCCCGGCTGCAATTCGCGGAGATAGCGCAGCAACGCACCGGCCGCGCCAACCGCGGCGCCGTCCATCGAGCCAAGACCGAATCCGTCGAGCCCGCGCACATCGAATTGCCGCGTGAGATCGTCCGCCGCCATCTGTGCGTCGAATTCCCACGGTTCGCGTTCGGTGACGAGCGCCTGATCGGCCACACCAATGGCTCGCGCAAGCGCGTCGTCGGTGCTGCCACGCACCACTAGCAGTTCACGCGGTGCGATGCGCGCAATCAGCGCGGGCGCATCGGCCGCGGAGACGATGGCGAGTCGCAGTTCACCCGTCGAGAGATCTGCCGCCGCCACACCAATCTGCGTGCGATCCCCATCGCGTGCCGTTTCGCGGCCGGTCGCAATCGCACACACGTAGTTGGCGCGCGCACCATCCAACAGGTCGTCGGCAAAGACCGCACCCGGCGTGATCGTTTCGACCACTTCGCGCTTGACGAGCCCCTTGGCGAGTTTGGGATCTTCCACCTGCTCGCACACCGCGACGCGATGCCCCTGCCCCACCAGCCGGCGCAGATATTCCGCGGCCGCTTTCACTGGAATGCCGGCCAGCGGCACTTCCGCCGCGCCACCGTTGTTCCGCGATGTCAGCGTGAGCCCCAACACGCGCGATGCGGTTTCCGCATCGTCGTAAAACATCTCGTAAAAGTCGCCCATCCGGAAAAACAGGATCGCGTCCTGATGCCGCGCCTTGATCTCCCGGTACTGCTGCATCAGCGGCGTGGCCGCACCACTCATTTCGGCAGCTCCGCCACGAATCCGCTCTGGCCGGCCTTTTTGAGACGCGCGAGCGCGGCCGACGCGGCCGCGCGCGTCTCGTAGCGTCCCACGCGCACGCGATACGGTTTGCGATCGCCGTCGACACGCGCCGTGATCTTGCGTTTCGCGAGGCGCTTGACGAGTGCCGTCGCCTGCGCTCGCGTGTCGTACGCCGCCAACTGCACCGTGTAGCGCGTGCCAGCGCTGCCGCCTGTTTCGCTGCTGGTGGCCTCGTCTTTCGCGGCCGCACGATCGTCCGTCGCCGGTTCGCCTCGTGATGGCGCGCCGCGTGACGGTGCGCCGGCGGGTGTTCCGGCGGGTTCAACGACGGCTGCCGCGGCCGCCGCCGCGCAGCGCGTGCGCATTTCGCTGGCCT
>JAGNMU010000562.1 GCA_017991005.1 Gemmatimonadaceae bacterium
AGTGTTCCGAGCGGCGCCGTACTCCGTTCGGAGCGACATGCGCACAGCGCGAGACCAATCCATGCGAGTGAGATGAGACGCATGTGGAGTTTCTCCGGTCAGGGACGAACGACGTTGATGTGTGCGAGACGACCATGGCGTGGCAACGGCGCACGCAGCACGCACACACTTCTTGAGCAACACACTCGCCATTCGCGTCACTGACGCCAATGACGATGGGGTGAACCGTGAGGTCCGAGTGTCCGGCGCTACTGCGGAAGGGCACCCAGCCGTGCCTGCCAGCGCCGCTGCGATCGAAGAACAGCCAACAGCACAATCGCAGAGGCGCAGGGGACGCAGAGGCGCAGGGGACGGGGACGCAGAGGCGCAGGGGACGCGGCGGCGTGCTGTCGGCCGGTGCGAAGCAATGCCGAATTGATGTTGAGGGGACCTGCAGCCGCCTGGCCGACGCGAGCCTCTGCGTCCCCTGCGACTCTGCGACTCTGTCGTGGCTGTTGCAGTGCTCAGGTGCCTCCGCGCGCGACGGGTGCTCAACAGTCTCGGGTTCGGGCACACTCGCGAGACACTCGTGTCGAGACACTCGTGTACTGAACGCGCCATTGCGTCGCCACCAAACGCACAACAGGCCCCGCCGGGAACCGACGAGGCCTGCTGAAACGTCTGTCTGCTGCACGCGCTGTGGAAATAGCTCCCGGGGAGGGACTCGAACCCCCGACAGGGTGATTAACAGTCACCTGCTCTACCACCTGAGCTACCCGGGAATAACGCTCTGGGCAGTTGCCCCAGAGCCTCTGAATTTCACCGCGCCACTGCCCCAAGTCAAGCGAGGCTGACTGTGATTTCAACGTCTCATCGACGCTCCACCCGGCAGACTGTCACCAGTGTCGGGGCACTGCTGCTCGCGACCATGCTCTCGGCGGCCTGTGGTACGGATGCGGTTCAATCTCCGGTGGTCGAGACGCCCGCCGACTCGACCACACCGCTGGTGGATCGTACCGTCTGGCAGACGGGACTCGCCAATCCGTGGGATCTCGCGTTTCTCCCCGACAGCACCGCGTTGATCACGGAACGGGGGGGCCGTGTGCGCGCCCGACGTCCCGGCGGTGCGC
Organism: Gemmatimonadaceae bacterium; assembly: GCA_017991005.1. GTDB lineage: Bacteria > Gemmatimonadota > Gemmatimonadetes > Gemmatimonadales > Gemmatimonadaceae > Gemmatimonas. Next base: position 1,110 of record JAGNMU010000562.1, read on the forward strand.
TCACCACCGTCGCCACCATCGGTGATGTGCTGGCCGTGGGCGAGGGTGGGCTGCTGGGACTCGCTGTCGATCCGCTGTTCGCGACCAATCGCTTCATCTACATCTGCTTCTCGTCAGGCCTGAACGGTGCGAACGACAATCGGCTGGTGCGCTGGCGGCTTGCTGCTGATCTCACCCAACTGACAGACCGAAATGACCTCGTGACCGGATTGCCGCGCATCAGCAGCGGGCGACACTCCGGTTGTCGTCCGCGATTTGGTCCAGATGGATATCTGTGGATTGGCACCGGCGACGCGGCTACCGGCACCAACCCGCAAAATCCGGCGAATCTCGGCGGGAAGGTGCTTCGCATTACGCGCGATGGGCTTGGGGCGCCGGGTAATTCCCTGCTCGCCGGCGGCGAAACGCGCATCTACACGCTGGGGCATCGCAACGTCCAAGGCATCGCCTTTCATCCGGTCACCGGTGCTGCGTACAGCGCGGAACACGGCCCCTCGTTTGACGATGAGGTGACAAAACTCACGGCCGGCGGCAACGCGGGTTGGAATCCGGTGCCTGGATACAATGAGTCCGTGTCGATGACGGACCTCACGCGGTATCCCACCGCGATGCCGCCGCTCTGGAAGAGCGGCTCCCCTGCACGCGGCACATCGGGCGCGACGTTTCTCTCGGGTGCGCACTGGAAAGGCTGGCAGAACGCGCTGGTCATTGCGCAGCTCGTCGGCGCAAAGCTGGTGGTGATGCAGCTCGCGTCCGACGGATCGCTGGCGCGCGAGACGCCGCTGTTTGCCGATCAGGGCACCCGCCTTCGTGTTCCCGTGCAGGGACCGGACGGCGCGTTGTACGTGGCCACGGACGTGGGTGGCACCGGCGGGGCCATCTGGCGGGTGTCGCCCAGGTAGATGCTCAGCGCGCGGGCAGCACGCCGCGTAGCCACTGCCCGGTATGACTGGCGGCCACGGTGACAATCTCCTCGGGGCGTCCCATCGCCACCACGCGACCGCCACCGTCGCCGCCGTCGGGGCCCATGTCGACAATCCAGTCGGCCAGCTTGATCACATCGAGATTGTGTTCGATGAGCAGCAATGTGTGCCCCTGATCGAGCAATCGCTCGAACACGGTGGCGAGACGACGGATGTCTTCGAGATGCAAGCCCGTGGTCGGCTCGTCGAGGACGTACAGTTTGCGCGCGTTGCCTTTGGCGGAGAGCGCCAGTTCGCGCGCGATCTTCAGACGCTGTGCTTCACCACCGGACAACGTTGTCGCCGGCTGGCCGAGGCGCAGATAGCCCAGCCCCACCTGCTGCACATGCCAGAGCGCCTGCGCCAGTTTGTCTTCGCGCGGCCAGAACTTGATGGCTTCGTCGATGGTCAGTTCGAGGACGTCGGCAATACTCTTGTTCTTGAAACGCACTTCGAGCAGGTCAGGCTTGAAACGCTTGCCGCCGCACGCATCACACGGCACGAACACGTCGGCCATAAAGACCATCTCCACTTCGATGGCACCGGCCCCCTCGCACGTGTCACAGCGCCCGCCCGGTACGTTGAACGAGAAGTGCCCGGGTCCGTATCCTCGCAGGCGCGCCAACGGTGTTTCGCTGAACAAGCGTCGGATTTCGTCGTACGCCTTCACGTACGTCACCGGATTCGACCTCGGCGACTTGCCGATCGGACTCTGATCGACCAGCACCACATCGTCAAACATCTCGTCGCCCGTCAGCGACGCGAAGGTGCCGACGGTTTCGCCCAGATGCTCCTTGGCGGAGTGTTCGCCGTGCACACGCGACTCGAGCGCGTGGTAGAGGATGTCGTGCACCAGCGTACTCTTGCCCGAGCCCGACACGCCGGTGACGACGGTCATCGCGCCGACGGGAATGCGCACATCGACACCGTGCACAT
>JAGNMU010000113.1 GCA_017991005.1 Gemmatimonadaceae bacterium
TGAGCAAGAACTGTGCGCCTGCCACCGTGAACGCCGCGCCGTAACTCTCGTTGAGCGTGGTGGTGAGCGACACGGCATTGCCGCGCGCATCGACCACGGAGAAGTGCGTGGTGTGACGCGGTTCCTTTGCGGTCGGTGCGACGGGTGTCGTTGACGCGCGATCCGTGATTTCCGCGCTCAAAGCGACGGCGGTGTCTTTCGACAAAAACGACGCGGTCGCGATGGGCCCGAAGGCAGGATCGCCCAGCAGTGCGTTACGACGCGCAAAGGCACGACGTTCGGCTTCGGCCAACACGTGGATAGACGCCGCGCTTCGCCAGCCGAGTGCGGCGATGTCGCGCTGCCCAACAATGCCCAAAATCAAAGCGAGTGTGAGTCCACCGCTCGACGCGGGTGGCATCGACACGACGCGATGTTTGCGATATTCAAACTCGACGGGCGTGCGCCACACCGGCCGGTAGTTCGCCAGGTCGGACGGCGTGATGATGCCACCGTGTTTCTCCATTGCGGCCGCAATCAGCCGCGCTGTCTCACCCTTGTAAAACCCATCCCGCCCACGTTCGGCGATGCGACGCAACACGGCCGCGAGTTGTGGCGCGCGCCACGTGGTGCCGATTGCGGCGTACCGACCGTTCACCAAGAACAGCACGGCACTGGCTGAGTCTTTCGCGAGACGCGCCGTGGCGTCGTCGCTGTCTTCGGTGAAGGCGGTGTCGACGACGAATCCGCGCTCCGCCAAATCGATGGCCGGCTGCACCAACTCGGCCCACGGCCTGGTGCCGAACTTGCGATGCGCTTCATAGAGACCGGCCACCGAGCCGGGGACGCCCGCCGCGAGCGCACCGGTGAGACTGCGATCGGTGAGCTGACCCGAGCTGTCGAGATACATGTCGCGCGACGCGCCCGCGGGAGCGACTTCGCGAAAGTCGAGCGCGACGTTTTGGCCGCCTATGCGCGCCACGAGAAACCCGCCGCCGCCGATGTTGCCGGCGGTGGGGTAGGTGACCGCGAGTGTGAATGCGACGGCGACGGCTGCGTCCACGGCGTTGCCGCCGTTTCGCAACACGGCGAGTCCCGCGTCGGTGGCGTAGGGCGAGGCCGAGACGACCATCGCCGAGTCAGCGGTGACGACGGTGGCGGAGCGGAGTGGGCGGAGGCCGCCGTCGGCTCGTCCGGCGGGGGCTCCGAGGGTAGCTGCGTTTTCATCCGCCGGTTGGTCTGCTCGAGTGCAAGCCAGCGCGGAGAGGAGCGCGGCCGCGAACAGCGGGGAGCTGGGGCGTCGGAGCATGCGGGGCGTCTGGAGTGGTCTAGGAGAGAGGCTAAAGTTTCGCGCGCATCTGGTCGATGCGATAGCCGCGGTCATTCGCTCCGGAACCCGCCACCTTCGCCGCACGCCGCGCACCCGCATGAGGGATGGTTTGCACACCGCCCCTCCATGCGAGTGCGTCGTGAGGTCAGGGCACGACGCGAATGACCAACTCCCCACCGGCGCCGGTCACGTCGTAGCGAATGCGCACATCGGTGCCGAGCGGGGCGGCGAACGCGGCGGTCATGTCGTAGAAGTAGCCGGGCGTGTTGTTGGGGCCCACGGTGGGCACCACACTGATCACACCGGAATTGGAGGATGAGACCGTCGGTGTCACCCCGGACGTGACTTGTCCGCCGGCGACGTTGCGCACCACGATCTGAAAGGTCATCGACTCGCCGCGCCGGATGGTGCGCACGTTGCCCTGGACGGACATGGTGGTCGAACCGTAATGCCCCGCGCTGCCGGCGGCGAATACGGTGAGTGGAGTGCTGGAGCGCGCAATCTCGGTGCCGTTGCGCATGTATCGCGCCGTGATGATCGTTGGTCCGGCCGCGAAACCGTTCACGACTCCGCTAACATTGATCGACGCGACGTTCGGATCGGAGGAGCTGTACTCGATAGCGCCACCGGATTCCGGCACGATCACGGCGCCGCTCGCGTCGAATAGACGAACGGAGTATTGCTGTGTGGCTGGCGCTGTGATCTGCGCGTTCTGCGGATCCAGCAGCAGTCGCGTCACCGCACTGCCCGTACCAACTGGCGTGACGATCACGGTGAATGGGGTTACGACGGCCGCGAGATTAGGCGAGGCGCCGACCGCGCGCAAGTTGTAGATGCCAGGGGGTGTCGTGAACGCGGTGCTCACTCGCATGGTTGTGCCGGCGGACGTCACCGGGTTGTCGTCGAGCGTGATGGTCATACCGTTCGGGAGCGCGAGGCCGGTGGCGGTGGAGAACGAGACCGTAACCGGGAATGGTGTCGCGCCACCGGAGCGCGACACGCCGAAAGCCCCTGACGTGTTCACGCCGGCGGCGAGCGTGAGCGACGGTACTGACAGCGTGTAGGTGACCCGTGGCAGTACTGTCACCTGAATGACGCGATCGACATCTCGCGCCAACGATGATGCCGCCGGCGTCGCGCGAACAACCACGGAATAGTCGCCGGGGACGACGTTATTCGAGGCGGCGACCGTCACGCCCACGACTTCGTTGGCCGTGGGATTCTGATCGAATGTCACGGTGACGCCGCTCGGCGGGTTGATCACTGCGAGCGAGACATTTCCGCTCATCGTGGGCGAGCGACCCATCTGTATCGACAACACGTCCTGCTGTCCCGCCGCGAGGCTGAGCGCCCGCGAAATCGTGGGCGAGATGAAGGGCCGATCGAAATACACAACGAACTGCTGGCGAACGAGGGGCAGTCCGTTTCCCTGCGCATTGAGGGACACGCCATCAACAGTCTCATTCGCAACACTGTTCTCGATGATCTTCGCGACATCCGTTTGGGTCACGCGGAGGAGCCAGGTATCGGGGACGCCCGCCACAGGAGTCGTCGTCGCCACGAAGCCTCGAAACTCGGTCGAGCCACCCTCGACGCTGAGGCTCACCGGGCCACTGTAATTGCCTTGACGCTGAATCGTCACCAAAGCCTCGGCAGGCGCGCCGCCCACCGGTAGCCGGAGTTGGGTGGGCGCGGTTTGCACAGTGACACCGGCGAGCGACGAGGCGACGAGTTTGACAGAGAGCAACCCAGTCGTCTTGAGCCCGCCTGGAGCGGTCGCGTCGATATAAATCGTGGTACTCTGTGGATCCGAGAGGTACTGCACCGGTGTCGTGGGGCTCGCGGAGATGCGGGCTAACGACTGCGTTTCTCCCCCCGTCAACACCTGCGGGTCGAACTCGACGGTGACACCGTCGGGCAGGGAGCCGGTTGGTACGGAGAGCGTCACGGATCCCGAGAAATTTCTGCGTTCGACGGTCACCGTATAGATCGCTGTCGCCCCCTGCGCGAGGCGTTGGCTCGGGGATGTCTGAACCAGGATCCTGCCTGGGTTCGGCTCCCCCGGCGCGGGACTTTCCGGACAGGCAGTGAAGACGACCAACGCGGCGCAGCTCGCCGCACGCGCAAGGCGCGAAATCCACCTTTGCGAGTGCGTCGCCACCTCTCCCCCCAGTTCTCGTACCGACATGATTCCCTCTCCCGTGAGCAGTCCACCATCGACGCGATGTCGATGGCACTCAGGGAAACGCCGGAAAGGCCGGCAAATTGGCTCACGGCGGGGCTCGACCGGCTCAGCGGCTGACGCACGCTCCGACGGCCGCCGTGATCCGCTGACGGGTAACCTTGTCGGAGGCGGTCAACTGCTGGCCCCCCGCCAGCTCCCGCCAGTGACGCTCGGCCCGATCGAGCCATGCGGTGGCCTCGCGACAGGCTGCCGAGCGCGCTGCCTCGGTGCTCGCGACCTCGTGACGTCGTCGGTGCATCGTGGCCAGACCGCCGTAGATGGCCGCGAGCGTGGCGCGGGCCTTGGGGTTCCCTTCCTGACGCGTCACGGCCGCTTCGGCGAGCGGCACCGCCTGCTGATAGGCGGCGGCCGCCGAATCGAGCGCGCTAGTCGCCACGCGCGCGGCGCCGAGACCAGCGTACAAGAACGCAAGGTCGTCGGCATGCCACGGATTGGCGGGCTCCGCACGGCGCAGCGCCTGTTTGTCCGCAATGGCGCGCGCATACATGCGAAGTGCGTCGGGCCACGCGCCGGCATCCGACAGTGCTTCGGCCAGCACGTCCTCGGTAAACGCGACGTCCTGCTGGTGTTCGATGCTGGCCGGATCGGTCGTCCGCAACCGCTCGGCGATTGCCAACGCCTGCCGATGATGGACCACGGCCTGCGCAGGATCGCCTTGCACGCGCAGATCGCGCGCGAGGCTGTTGTACGACACACTCAGATTGCGCTGCAGCAGCGTGTTGCGCGGATCGGCCTCCACCATGCTCACCATGGTGGCCACCACCTTGCGATCGATCGCGATGGCATCGGCGTATCGGCCCGCGTCGACCAGCGGCACACGCAGACGACCGTAGCCTGCGAGCAATTCGTTCCGATGGACGGCATCATCGGGCGCATCGGCCACCACGCCTTCCAGCAGCGACACGCCCTCTCGAATGGACGCGGCGCCACTCGTATCCCGCAGCGACCATGCCAGTGAGCCGAGCATGAGACGCACGTTCGCGAGCCCCGTGCGCGCTTCGAGATCGGCGGGGCGTTCGCGCCGGAGCGCTTCGCGAAGCCCCAACGCTTCGCGATAGGCGGCCAGTGCGCCCTTGGTGTCGCCGATGTTCGCGATCCCCACGCCGCCGCGCGCATCACCGAGCTCCTGCAAGACATTTGCCAGCAGCTGTCGCATCGGACGAGCGGCGGAATCCGGCGTGGCGAGTGATCGGGCGACCGCGACGGCGCGATCGAGCGTCCGCACCGCGCCTTCCGGATCACCAGTGACGTTCAGCATGGAGGCCATTCCACGGTAACTCTCGGCGAGCACCCGCCGCAGCTCGGGATCAGACGACTGCGCTGCGCCCAGCGATTCGAGCAGCGAGAGCGCGTGGCGGTAGCTCGCGAGCGCGCCCTTGCTATCACCAAGATTCGCGCCGTAGCTGTTGCCCTGCACTTCGCCAATGCGCTGATAGGCGAGAGCGAGATCACGCTGCAACGTCGCATCGCCCTGCGCTTCGCGCGCGAGTCCGTCGAGCGACGCGAGGCCGCGCTGAATCAGCAGGGCGCGAGCCGGTGTGGATCCCGGCAGATTCCGAATCGCGTCGTGCACGTCGAAAAGGAAACCAGTCGCCAGCGAGCGCACTTCGGCGAATCGACGCTCGGCGCGCTCACGTTGCGTCTCGGCCCGACGCGCCTGCCAGAGACTCGCGCCCAGACCGCCCACCAGCGACACCACGACCAGCACGGCCGCCGCCAAACTGGCGCGATGGCGTCGGATGAACTTGGCGGCGCGATAGCCGAACGAGTCGCGATGCGCGCGCACGGCGAGTCCCTGCTGATAGCGCTCGATATCCTCGGCGAGCTGGGCGACGCTCTGGTAACGCCGCGTTGCATCGACATGGGTCGCCATGAGCACAATCGTGTCGAGATCACCGCGCAGCTGCTGTGCGCGCTGCGGATCCCGCACGCGCGCGGCGTCGCTCGGTGGAACGGGCGTCTGCCCGTTTGGCCGCGCGCCCGCGAGCAGCTCGTACAGCACGACACCGAGCGAGTACACGTCCGTGGCCGTCGTGACCGCCACGCCGCTCCGCTGCTCGGGGCTTGCGTACTCCGGCGTGAATGCCGCGAGCGTGGCCGACGTGGTGTTCGCTGCCGTCGGCGCCGTGTCGAGCAGTTTGGCGATGCCGAAGTCGAGCAGCTTGGGTACGCCGTCGCTCGTGACCAGAATGTTGCCCGGCTTCAGGTCCCTATGGACCACGAGATTGCGATGCGCGTGTTCCACCGCCGCGCAGATGGTGCGGAACAATACGAGGACGTTCGCCACACTGAGTGCCCTCGACGCCGCGAACTCGCGCACGGTCAGGCCGTCAACGTACTCCAGCACGAAATAGGGCAGTCCATCGTCGGTGGTGCCGCCGTCGAGCAGTCGCGCGATGTTGGGATGATCGAGCCCGGCGAGGATCTGCCGCTCATGCCGAAAGCGTGACACGATGGCATCGGTGTCCATGCCGCGCTTGATGAGCTTGATGGCGACCTGCTGTGCAAACTCGCCGTCATCACGCGCGGCGAGCCACACGGTTCCCATGCCGCCCCGTCCGAGTTCGCGCTGCAGACGATACGCGCCAATGCGCGCGGGAGCGGTCGCGACGTCTGATAGCACGTCCGCTGACAGGGCCGCCGCGGGTGTCTCCAGAAACGTGTCGTTGACGTCATGGGCGCGGAGCAGTGCAAGCACTGCCTCGCACAGCAGTACATCGTCACCGCACTGTGTGTGAACCCATGCGAGGCGCGAATCCGTCGGCTGATCGAGCGCATCGAGAAACAGCGCCTTCTCCGCCGCCCACCTTGCCTCAGTCATGTGCGGCTCCGTCAGCTGCGTGTCAGTTCGCGGCGCAGCCACGCCTTGGCCACTGTCCACTCGCGTTTGACCGTTGCCGGCGAGATGCCAAGCGCCTCCGCCGTGTCCTCAATCGTCAGACCCGCGAAGAACCGAAGCTCCACCACCTGTGCCTGTCGCGGATCGATCGCCGCGAGACGTTGCAGCGTCTCGTCAAGCTCCACCAGGTCGAGGTCGCGCTCATCGGTCCACGACACCGATTCATCCAACGTGACGCGGGTTGCGAAACCACCGCGCTTGGACGCGTGTCGGGCCTCGGCATGCGTCACGAGAATGCGCCGCATCATCTGCGCGGCGATCCCGAAAAACTGGGCACGGTTGGCCCAATCCACCTTCCGCTGCGACTGGAGGCGCAAGTATGCCTCGTTGACCAGCGCCGTGGGCTGCAGCGTGTGGTCGGGACGCTCGCGCTGCAGATGGCGCTCGGCGAGTTCGCGCAACTCCGCGTACACCACCGGCAGCATCGCGTCGAGATCGGGAGCGTTCATGGCGGAAGCGGGCGGGCGGCGTATGGTGCGGTGTGTCTGTGAAGTATAGCTCACAGAGTGGCGGGAACTGCATGCGCTACGAGCGCGCAAACTTCCCTGGTGCGCGTTCCCAATGTCGCCGAGACATACCGCATTCAGCTCGGCGATGGCATTTCTTCAGAAACTTCGCAGTCGGTAGTTGCAGACGATTGTCCCCACAGCATTGTCACCGCCCGGTGTCCGCTTCGGGTGGAGGTGCGCACCGGCTTCGATGCGCGTTCGCCAGAGACTCTACAGCCTGACCGTTTCGTTCTCCCCGCTCTCATCCCGCTTACCCGTCACGGCGCTGGCCACCAGCGAAATGAACGACGCGACCCGTCCGCCGGGCGTGTCCCAGTACTCGGCACTTTCCGCATCGACGCGCACCAGTCGGATTCGCGGATCGTCTTCACCATCAAACCACGCCTTGAGCAGCGGATTCCACAGCTCGCGCACTTTTGCGGCATCCTGCACGACGTTGGCGGTCCCGGTGAGCGAGACAAACTGCGCACCAGACGCGTAAGCGACGTTCACCTGGGGATTGTTGGCAATCTCCTTCACCTTGTCGGAGTTCACGTCGGTGAAGAACCAGACGCTGCCATCGAATTCGACATCCTGCGTCTGCATCGGACGACTGCGCGGGCGCCCGTCATCACCGATGGTCACGAACATGGCCATCTTGATGTCCTTGATCAGCTCGCCGACTTTCTTGATGCCTTCGGCGTGTGTCGTGGTGCTCTGCATCGGATGTGCTCCGCTGAGGGTTCAATCGAGGGACTGATTGCACATTGTGAAAGCCGGAGCGGCGAACACATTGCTCATAAGAGCGATCTGTGTATTGTCCGCGGCGCAAAACACAACGGGGGCGAGTCTCTCGACTCGCCCCCGTGTGCAGCTCAGCCATCGTACGATCAATCGAACGCCGCACCAACCTGGATCTTCCGAATGCACAACCACGGTGAGCCGTGCGAAATGCTGTTGGTCTGCGTGGGCTGACCCTTGGCATCGCCACCGGTGCCGTGCATCTGCCATTCCTTGGGGCCGGTGATGCCGTCGAGGTTGTTCCAGAAGTCCGTCGTGATCGCGTTGTACGTCACGTCGGTGACTTGACGGGTGATCTTGCCGTTCTTGATCTCCCAGAAGATGTGGCCGCCGAACTGGCCGTTGTAACGCTGCTGGTCGATGCTGTAGCTGCCGCGTCCGTCGATCATCACGCCGTCTTTCACATCGGCGATCATCTGATCGCGCGTCGGCGAGTTGGCCGGACCTGGCTCGACATGCACGTTGGGCATGCGGAGGAACGGATAGTCGCGCCACGTGCTGCCAAAGGTGCAGCCGCGGCTTTCCTTCTCGCCGATCAGGTGCGCAGTTTCGCGATTGGTCTGCAAACCCACCAGCACACCGTCACGAATGAGCGGCCACTTCTGCGTCTTCACACCGTCGTCGTCGAAGCCCACGGTGCCCAGACCCGTGCTGGTCTTGTCGCAGGTGACGTTGAAGTGTTTGGAACCGTACTTGAGTTTGCCCACATCGGACAACTTCACAAAACTCGTGCCCGCGTAGTTGGCTTCGTAGCCGACAATACGATCAAGCTCGGTGGCGTGCGCGACGATTTCGTGAATCGTGAGCATCGCATGCGACGGCGACAAAATCAGATCTTTAAGACCGCTCGATCCGAGCGGCTTGGCGGTGCACATCTCGACGGCATCGGTCGCGACCTTCTCGGCCTGATCGAGGAAGTCGCAGTTTTCCGCGAATTCCCAGCCGCCCATGCCCGCCACACCCGGATAGTTACGCGTGCGCGTGTTGTCGCCCACCTTGGCCGTCACCGTCATCGTGGGGCTGGTGGAGAAGAGCTCCTGCTCGATGTACGACCCTTCGCTGCTCGCGAAGTAGCGCCACTCGTAGTTGTGATTGGCCGACACGTTCACGGCCGTCACGCCAACAACCTTGCTGGCCTTGTCGACAATGGCCTGCGCCCAGGCCTGCTTGTCCGTTGCCGACACCGACGACGGATGTTTCACCATCGGCGTGATGTAGTTGGTCTGATACGCCTGCACCGGCGCGAGCTTGAGGTCGGCCCTTTTGGCGATCGCACTGGCCTTGGCGACTTCGGTGGCGACTCGCGTGACGCGACGGATTTCGTCTTCGGTGACAATGGGGCTGGACGCAAAACCCCAGACACCGCTGTGCACGACGCGCACACCGAATCCGCCCGCCTGACGATCCGCGTCGGTCGGGATGCCGACTCCACGCGCACCGCCGCGACCACCACCACCGCCGCCACGTCCACCACCGCCGCCACCAAATCCGCCACCGGGCCCACCGGTGCCCGCGGTGCGGAAGTTGGCCGAGCCGCCTGGGAGCGAGGAGCTCATGGTGAAGCGCACGTCGGCATACGTGCAGCCGGCGAGTTTGGCTTCACCGAGCACGATGTCGGCGAGTCCCTTGAACTTGGTTTCCATGACGCGCCCTTTGGGCGAGTCGGCGAGAATCTGACCAAACAGATCCCGCGAATACAACGAGAGTGCGGCGCCGGCGCCGACTTTCTTGATGAAACTGCGACGTGAAGAACTCATGGGATTGGCCTGTCGGGAGTCGGCTGTTAAACGGCGGGAGAGACCGACGTCATGTAGAACTCTTCGATCCGCACGGGCGGCACGAGGGCAGCGTTGCCGCTGTCGAACGACTCGCCGAGCAGCATGGGCACCGGCTTGCCGACAAGCGTGAGATTGTTGTAAGCGACCAGCGGGGACATGTTCCAGCGGAAGTTCTGCACCGGGCCGACGATCTCGCCGTTCTCGATGAGAAAGAGTCCGTCGCGCGTCATGCCCGTGTTGAGCAACGGCTGCTCCTGCGACGGCACACCGCGGATGTACCAGAACGAGGTGACCAGCAAGCCGCGACGCGTCTGCTTGATCATCTCTTCCACCGACATGTCGGTGCCGACTTGCACGAGACTCTGGTTGGTCGACGCGGCCGCCGTGGCGCCCAACGTGCGCAACACGCCGTTCTCCACCCACGTCACGGGGCCAGCCGGTTTGTTGTCCGGCCCGATGGTGGACTGACGCAGAATCGAATTCCCGATGTCGCTCTTGAGCGTGAACTTGTCGCTGAAAATTTTGTCGCCGGGCTTCTTGCCTTGCATGAATGAGCCGGCGCCGCCCAGGCCGCCGCCAAACCCACCACCGCCGCCACCGCCACCACCACCGGCTGCACCGTCAGGCGGAGCACCGCCGCCCGGGGGCGCGCCACCGCCTGGAGGACCACCACCACCGGGCGGTCCACCAAAGCCGCCGCCGCCGCGTCCGCCAAAGATGCCGGTCATCAGCGACAGAAAACGCGCGCTGGCACGCGGCTCGAGAATCACGGTGTAGCGACCGGGCTCGAGCGCTTTGGCACCGCGGCTCTTGAGTGCCTTGTTGGCCGCCGACTCGGTGAGTGCCTTGGCGTCGATCATGCTGAAGTCTTTGACGCCGCTGATCGCCGCAAAGCCGGAACCGCTGCCATCGGGCATGCGGCAGGTGAGCACAAAGCCCAGGTCGGCCGAGCGATAGTAGGCGAACAATCCCTTGGAGTTCGCCGTGCAGTTGGCGATGTCGTTCTTGGGGATATATCCGGCGCCGACCACGCCCTTGGACTCCGCGATGTCGAGACTGGTCTTGACCAGTCGTGCGCGTTCGGCGGGCCCGACGTTCACCATGTTCGGCAACGCCGAGTCGACGGGGATGTACTCCTGCGCCCCGAGCAGCGCCGGCAGATTCGGCGAGTCATTCGCCTTCTGCGCTTCGGCGATCGCTTCGTCGACCATGGCCTTGAGGCCGGCGTCGCTGATGTCGCGCGTGTTGGCGTTGCCGACCTTTTGTCCGACTCGCACGGTCACCGTCACGTTGCGGTCGTACTGGACGAGATTCGTCGTGATGGACGATCTCGCCCATCGGGTGCCGGATCGTTCGCCGCCGGTGAACTGCACCTCGACGGCGTCGACTTTCGCCATGTCTATCACCTTATCGGTGATGGCTTTGACCTGTTCGCGTGTGTACATGCGCGGGTTACGCGGGAAACTGGAGGAACGCTGGCACCGGGATGATGCCGGCAGAAGCAATGGCACCGCAGATGGTAGCCCTTCGAGAACATCGGGCGGAAGAGGGGCGCGGGCGCGGTCTCGGCTGCTGTCCC
>JAGNMU010000563.1 GCA_017991005.1 Gemmatimonadaceae bacterium
GTGATGCCACCCGCGCCGCCAGCGATCACGTCAACGGTCGCGGCAACGGTCACGTCAGCGGTCACGCCGCTGCGGGCATACCTGTTGGCGCGCGGAGGCCCGCTTTCGGGACAGCGCGTGGCGCTTGGCGAGCAGCCCGTCTCGATCGGACGCGACCCGCTCGACTGCACCATGCTCTTCCCAGCCGACGCCACCGTCGTCTCGCGCCTCCACGCCACCGTGCGTCAGGATGTGCACAACGATCAGCTGCTGCTGCGCGACGAAGGGTCGCGCAACGGCACGTTTCTTCAGACGTGCGGGCGCCTGGACGACGGGGTGGAATACCCGCTGGCCTTCGGCCAGCCTTTCTGGTGCGGTGATCCGAGCTGTGTGTTTGTTGTGGAGCGCGACGGATGAACGACAACGCACATCGTCCGCTCGAACATGTCACCACCTCCCGGCAGGAGGTGGTTCGGCACCTGCCACTCGCCGAGCTGCTCGAGGGTGCCCGGGCGCGCCAGAATGCGCATATCGGTCAGCTCATGCGTCTGTATGCCGACGGACTGCGCCAGAAACTCTCCGGCTTCTCCGACGACGTCTGCGACGATGTCGTGACGGACACCTTTCTTGCATTGCCGGAAAAACTGGCGGGGTATGTCGAAGACGGCCGCTTCGAACAGTGGTTGTTTGGTGTCGCGTTCAACATTGCCCGCACCAAGCGACGCAGTGTGAAACGACGCGAGCAGCATTTTGTCGACACGACCGCCGAAGGCGCGCGTATGCCGAGCGCGGTCTGGCGCATCGAGGAGGAGCAGCTCGTTGCGCAGGCGGCTGAGGTCCTCAGTCCCGCCGAACGTGAGGTGTGGTTTCTCACCTATCGCGGGTTCACCGCCGCAGAGATCAGCGCGCTCCTCCGGCTCAAGGAATCGGCTGTGCACGTGCGTCTGCATCGGGCGCGCACGCGACTGGCCGGTGCCATCGACCGCGAACCCTGAGTGGCGGTCAACGGATCGGATGATCAGCCGTTCGCCGCCGCTCGCTCCGCGTCCCACTCCAGCAAGAGTTCGTTGATGTCGACGTCCGGCGCCAGAAAGCTGCAGTGCCCATGTCCCGCCAAGACGCGCAGCTGCGCACCTGGCACGCGCGCCGCCATCGCCTCGGCCTCGCGCACCGATGGAATCAGGTGATCGTCATCGGCAGCCAGGTAGAGCGTCGGCACCGCAATTTCATGCAATCGGTTGCGGATATCGTATCGGGTCAGGATGCGCAGGCGGTTGCGATAGCCGGTCCGCGTGGTGCCGGCCGTGAGCAGCAGAAACTTCTGAATCTCATCGCGATGCGTGTGTGCGGAATGCAGTCGCGCCGAGGTATAGCGGCGTACCAACTGCATCGTACGCCAGGGAACGAGTTGCATCCCGGCGATCGCGGCATGCAGCTTGATGGGCGGGGTTACGCGTCGGAACGAATTGAGGATCACCATCGCCCGGATGCGTTCGGGATGCGCCAGCGCAAAGTGCATCGACAACGCGCCGCCAAACGATTCGCCCACCACCGTGACCGGCTCCCGGTCCGGTACGACCTCATCGAGATGACCCGCCAAATCGTTCACCAGGGTCGCCATGTCGGTGGCGTCGTCGCGGAGTCGGAACGTGATAACGCGAAACCGGTGCGACAGGACTCGCACCTGTCGGTAGAACAGCAGGCCCGTGCCGTCGAGTCCGGGCACAAAGATCAGCGGAGGACCGCTGCCTTCCACATGCAGCCGCGCGGGATGTGTCATGGCCACGACGCGCTCACCATTTCGGGGCGAGCGCCATGAGTGCGGCGTCCGGGCGCGTGCTGCGATTTGTCTGGGCGTCCATCACCGTGGTCCTCACGGAAACGCTCCTGTTGGGCGCGGCACTGGCGCCGGTGATTGCGTTTGTGCGCTGGCAATCGACGTGGGTGTCGTCGCCGTGGTGGTCGCTGGTCATCGTATCGCTCGCCTTTGTCCCGCTCTACCTGGTGTTCAGCCTCACACTCATGTTGTACTCCGCGCTCGTCACCAGGCTCCTCGGATGGCGCACGCCGGCGAACATCGAAGTTCGTCTCGGCGACTTCGGCTGGCCAGTGCTCAACTGGGGTCGATATCTCATGTCGATCCATGTCGTGCGCGTGTTTGCCGGGCCGGCGCTGCGCTCGACGCCATTCTGGAGTCTCTATATGCGGCTCAATGGTGCGCGAATGGGTCGCGGGGTCTGGGTCAACAGTCTGGCGCTCATGGACCACAATCTCCTCGACTTCGGTGACGGCGTGGTGGTTGGCTCCGATGCGCACGTGTCGGGACACATCGTCGAACGTGGCATGCTCAAGACGGCGCGTGTCGCGCTCGGTGCGGGCACCGTGATTGGCACCGGCTGCGTGGTGGGGATCGGTGTAGAGAGTGGCGCCGGAACACAGGTGGGGCCGCTGAGTGTCGTGCCAAAATTCACGACACTCGAGGCCGGCGCCTCGTACTCCGGCGTACCCGTCCACCGGATCCACTGAGAGGCGGTTCGGGTGGGTCGCGGCGATATCTTTCGCCGGTTCCTTGCGACCGACGACCTTCCACGAGACGCTTCAGGCCATGCCTGCGAAGAAAGCGAACACCACACCCGCCGCCACGACCAAGGCAAAGCGCGCGTCCAAGAGCGCGTCCAAGACGGCGGCCAAAACGACGTCCAAAACGACGGCCAAGTCCGCGCCGAAAGCCGCTCCCAACGCCGCGCCCAAACAGAAAAAGCCACCGCAGTCGATGCCGTACGAACAGGGCAAGTGGGCGCACGTTTTCGCGCCACGCGCTCCGGGCGAGCGACGGTATTGGTTGGTCAAATCCGAGCCGGATGTCTTTTCGTTTCGGGACCTCATGGCGGCGCTGCAGCGCACCACCTGCTGGGACAGCGTGCGCAGTACGGGCGCGCGTAACTTCTTGCGCGATGGCATGAAGCGTGGCGATCTGGTGTTCTACTACCACTCCAACGCCGACCCGTCCGCGATCGTGGGA
>JAGNMU010000114.1 GCA_017991005.1 Gemmatimonadaceae bacterium
GGAATGGCCCACGTGACGACGTCTCGCGCCGACTTCGCGGCGACTTCTCCTACCTCGGCGGTACTGTGCGACCTGTTACGCTGATCGTTGCGTTGGATGTGCCCGATGCCGCCTCCGCGCGGTCCCTCGTCGAGACCTTGGGCGACAGTTGCGATTTCTACAAAGTGGGACTGGAGCTCTTCACGGCCGAAGGTCCGCCGATCGTCGGGTGGCTCCGGGATCAGGGGAAACGCGTCTTCGTGGACCTCAAGCTGCATGACATCCCCAACACCGTCCGATCCGCCGCCCGCAGTGTGGCGCGACATGGGGCATCACTGCTGACCGTGCACGCCTCGGGCGGATCGGCAATGATCCGGGCCGCAGTCGAGGGCGCCTCCGAGGGGGGCGCCGCGGGACGCCCGCCCTGCGGCATCCTCGGCGTGACGGTCCTGACCAGTCTGGACGCCGCCAGCCTGGGGCAGACGTGGGGTCGGGAGGTGGCCGACGTCGAGGCCGAGGTCCTCCGCCTGGCGGGTCTGGCGCGGGATGGCGGCGCCGTCGGGATCGTCTGCTCCGGGCATGAGGCGGCGGCGGCGCGTGCCGCGTACGGCGAGCAGCTGGGGCTGTTGGTGCCGGGCATTCGGTTGCCGGGCGGCGAATCCCACGACCAACGACGCGTCATGACGCCGGTGGCTGCAGCCGAGGCCGGTGCCCGGTGGCTGATTTTGGGTCGGGCGGTGACCTCCGCAGCGGACCCGGCGGCAACCATGGCGGACGTGCGGGCGGCGCTGCCGCGCTGACGGCAGGCCCCCAACGGTGGCCCCCATCCGGGGGTTGTCGGAACACCACAGGTCTGCTAAGATCAAGGGCTTACCGGTTTTTCGCCGGTAATCGTCTAGGCCGATCCGCCGGCCACATTCGCTTCACGCGTGCGCGGAATCGTTCGTCGGTTGGCTCTTGTTCTGCAGGAGCGCGGCGCTCTGATGCTTCACGCGTGATGAACACATGGGGAGTCCAGCCGGCTTGCGGTCACGTCATGCGTGACCCGGGTGCGGGAGACTCCATCGACGTGAATACGTCGAGGGTGGACCGTGAAAGTTCGCAGCAGCGTCAAGCCGATCTGTGAGCACTGCAAAGTCGTGAAACGACAGGGCGTGACTCGCATCATCTGCAAGCGCAACCCCAAGCACAAGCAGCGTCAGGGCTAAGGGGAACGCACAGACTATGGCACGTATCGCAGGCGTCGATCTCCCGCGTGAAAAAAAGGTTGAGATCGGCCTTACCTACATTTTCGGCATCGGGCGCAAGATGGCCCAGCGTATTCTCGCGGCGACGGGCGTCAGCCCCGCGCAGCGCGTACGCGACCTTTCCGACGCCGACGTCAACAAGCTCCGTCAGGAGCTCGAGCGCAATCATCGCGTTGAAGGTGCCCTGCGCACCGAAGTGGCGATGAACATCAAGCGCCTCATGGACATTGGCTCGTATCGTGGCACGCGGCACCGCCGCGGGTTGCCGGTTCGCGGTCAGCGCACGCACACCAACGCGCGCACCAAGAAGGGGCCGCGCCGCGCCATCGCGGGCAAGAAGAAGGTGACCAAGTAAACCATGGCTACCGCAAAGAAAACCAAGCGCGTCGTCGAGGCCGAAGGCATCGCCCACGTCAGCGCCACGTTCAACAACACGACGATCACGATCACCGACATGCACGGCAACGCCGTGTCATGGGGCTCGGCCGGCAAGGCTGGGTTCAAGGGATCCAAGAAGTCCACGCCGTTCGCGGCCACGGTGGCCTCCGAGCAGTGCGCGCGCGAAGCGCTCACCGCCGGTGTCCGTCGCGTGCATGTGCGCGTGCAGGGGCCCGGCTCCGGCCGCGAGTCCGCCATTCAGGCGCTCGCCGCTGCGGGACTTCAGGTCAAATCGATTCGTGACGTCACGCCGATTCCGCATAACGGCTGCCGTCCCCCCAAGCGTCGGAGAGTCTGATCATGGCTCGCTATACAGGTCCGAGCTGCCGTCAGTGCCGCCGCGAAGGACAGAAGTTGTTCCTCAAGGGCACCAAGTGCTTCACCGAGAAGTGCCCGGTGGAACGTCGTCCGTACGCGCCAGGCCAGCACGGTCAGGCCACGGCACGCCGCAAGAAAATGTCGGAGTACGCCAAGCAGTTGCGTGAGAAGCAGAAGATCAAGCGCATGTACGGCATCTCTGAAAAGCAGTTCCGCAATACGTTCGACCGCGTGGCTTCCACGCCGGGCATCACGGGTCACAACCTGCTTGCGGCGCTCGAAACGCGCCTCGACAACGTGATCTACCGCATGGGTTTCGCGCCCAGCCGCAAGGCCGCGCGTCAGCTCATTCGTCACCGCCACATCGAAGTCAAGCAGCGCATTCTCGACGTGCCGTCGTACCAGGTGCGTCCGGGTGAAGAAGTCCGCGTGAAGCAGTCCTCGCGCGAACTGGCGCTGGTCATGGCCGCGATGGAGCAGAGTGGCCGCGGATCGTCGCTCTCGTGGATCGCCGTCGACAAGGAGTCGTTCAGCGGCCGCGTGTTGGAGAAGCCGGCACGTACGGCGATCCCCATGGCGGCGCAGGAACAGCTCGTCGTCGAGTTGTACAGCAAGTAGTAACTGGGGGACAGGTCGTCGCGGCGGCTTGACAACAGATACGGGACCAAAGAGCAGAGATCGAAGACAAAGATTGGCGGCGGCATCGCAGCAAGTCTTTGTCTTCAGTCACCAGTCCAAAGTCTCGCATCTGTCGGCAGCCATCACGACGCCCTAGCAGCATGCTGTAAAGATCGGGACCCGCACTCCCTTACGGGGCTGCCACGCGGCGGGGCGAGGCAGCGCGTCGCTGAAGCACTTCGCTTCGGCGTGATCACTCAACGATTCGAGATTCATGGCCAACACGATCGACCTCAGTGGGCTCGTCCGTCCGCAGCTTGTCGAAGCGACCAAGCGCGAGGACACCCCGAATATCGCCGAATTCCGTCTGCAGCCGCTCGAACGCGGTTTCGGACACACGCTGGGCAATGCCATGCGCCGACTGCTCCTGTCGTCGCTGCGCGGCTCTGCCGTGTGGGCATTCCGTATTGACGGCGTCGTCCATGAGCACCAGACCATCGGTGGCGTGGTCGAAGACGTGCACCAGATCATCGGTAACCTCAAGACGCTCACGCTCGCCCTGCCCGACGAAGTCGAACAGGCCGTGCTGCGCATCTCGAAGTCGGGACCCGGCACCGTCACGGCGGCTGACATTCAGGTCGGCGCGGTTGGCGGCGTGCGTGTCATCGACCCGACGCACCATCTCTTCACCATCACCGACGAGCGCGACTTCAACGTCGAACTCTACGTGAACAAGGGACGTGGGTACATCGAAAGCGATCAGCATCCTGCCGATACGAACCTCTCGGTGGATGTGGTCCGCATCGATGCCATCTACAACCCGGTTCGTCGCGCCAACTTCACCGTCGCGGAAACGCGCGTTGGACAGCGCACGGACTATGACCGCCTGACGCTGACCGTCGAAACCAACGGCACGATGTCGCCCGAGGAAGCGGTGAGCTACGCAGCGGCGCTGGCCCAGACCCACTTCCAGTATTTCGTGGGCTTTGGATCGTCCGCGTCGGCGCAGCCTGGCACCGGTGGAGACGGCGCGAACAGCGACGCGCTTCGCCTGGCCGAGCTGTTCCGCACCCCGATCGATGATCTCGAATTGTCGGTGCGGTCGGTCAACTCCCTCAAGAATTCCAACATTCGCTCGCTCGGTGATCTGGTCCGTCAGACAGAAGCCCAGATCCTCCAGGTCAAGAACTTCGGCAAGAAGTCGCTCCAGGAGATCGCCGCGCTGCTCGAGAAGGAAGGGCTCAATTTCGGTATGCGCTATGAAGAGAGCACGGACGGTGTCCGCATTCTCGACATGGGCACGGCGCCCAGCCGCGCGGCCGAAAACGCGCCTGATGACGACGACGACGAGGACTGATTTTCCATGCGCCATCGCAAGGCCAACCGCCAACTCCGGCGGACCAGTGAGCAGCGTCTCGCGCTGCTCCGCAATCTCGCTACCTCGTTGATCGAGGCCGGCGCGATCGAAACGACCGAAGCCAAGGCGAAGGAACTCCGCCCCTTCGTCGAGAAGCTCATCACCAAGGCCCGCACCGGCACGCTCCATGCGCGTCGGCTCGCTGGCAAGCACGTCTCCAAGCGTGAAGCGGCGGACAAGCTCTTCCAAGAGATCGGTCCGAAGTTTGCCACGCGGCCGGGCGGCTACACGCGCATCCTCAAGACCGGTCACCGCAAGGGTGATGGTGCTGAGATGGCGCGGATCGAACTGATCCTCAGCTGATAGGACGCACGCACATGGCTATTCAACGCAATCGCTGCTACTGCTGCGACAAGGGCGTCGCTTTCGGCAACAGCGTCTCGCACGCGAACAACAAGACCCGTCGCACGTGGAAGCCCAACCTCCAGGTGGTCCGCACCCTCCACGAGGGCAAGATCATCAAGGTGAAGGCCTGCACGCGCTGTCTCGCGGCCGGAAAGATCACCCGCGCGCCGCGCGGTCAGGTCGCCGCAGCCTGAGTCGGACGAGTGATACGCAAGGCGGGAAGCTCGTGAGCATTCACGGGCTTCCCGCTTTTGTCTATCTGGGGTAAGAGCGTCCACTCCCGCGATCGGACTCACTCACGGGTCACTCACTCCTCACGAGAATTCCAATGAAGACTGCGCTCATCACCGGCATCACGGGCCAGGATGGCTCGTATCTGGCCGAGCTGCTGCTCACCAAAGGGTATCACGTCGTGGGTGTCGTGCGCCGCTCCTCCACGACCCCGTACGAGCGCATTGCCCATCTCGTCGACAAGGTGGAGCTCGTCTCCGCCGATTTGCTCGACCAGACCTCACTGACCGATGTGGTGCAGGCCTGCAAACCCGTCGAGATCTACAATCTCGCCGCGCAAAGTTTCGTGCAGACATCCTGGCAGCAGCCGGTGCTCACGGGGGAGTTTACCGCCCTCGGCGTGACGCGCATGCTCGAGGCGATGCGCAAGGCGGCACCCGACGCACGATTCTATCAGGCCAGTTCGAGCGAACAGTTCGGCAAGGTGGTGGAGACGCCGCAGCGCGAATCGACGCCCTTCTATCCCCGCTCGCCATACGGCGTCGCGAAAGTGTACGGACACTGGATCACCGTCAACTATCGCGAGAGTTTCAATCTGTTCGCCGCTTCCGGCATTCTGTTCAATCACGAGTCGCCGCGTCGTGGACTGGAGTTCGTGACGCGGAAGATCTCCGACGGCGTGGCGCGCATCAAACTCGGCATGCAGCGCGAACTGCGCCTGGGCAACATCGACGCGCGTCGCGACTGGGGCTTTGCCGGAGATTACGTCGACGCCATGTGGCGCATGCTGCAGCTGGATGCGCCGGACGATTTCGTGATCGGCACGGGCGAGACGCACGCGGTGCGCGACTTCCTGCAACTCGCCTTTGATGTGGTCGGTCTCGACTATCGCGAATTCGTCGTGCAGGACGAACGCTTCTTCCGCCCCGCCGAAGTGGACCTGCTCGTGGCCGACCCCGCCAAGGCCAAGGCGCAGTTGGGATGGACGCCCACCGTCAACCTGGCCCGGCTTGTCGAGATGATGGTGGAAGCGGATCTCGAGCGGTACGCCAGTGCCGCGCGCGCCAACGGCGTCGCACGGTGACCGCGACGTCGGTGTCAGTCACGCGGTGTCGTCGTCGATGGCCGGAGGGTGTGTGCGCGCGCTGGTAACGGGCGCGGCAGGTTTCGTGGGACAGTGGCTGACGCGCGCCTTGCGCGAAAACGGCATGGCGATCACCGGCGTGGCGCTTGCGCCGCACGGGCCGGTCACGGCCGGCGACGACGGGGTGCAATGGCTGTTCGGCGACCTCCGCGATGACGCGGTGGTCGCGCGCGTGGTGGAGGCGACGACGCCCGATGTGGTCGTCCATCTGGCGGCGATCTCGCACCTGCCGACCGCCGCCGCCGATCCGGCCGCGGCGTGGGACGTCAATGTCACGGCCACCGCGCGGTTGCTGCACCATCTCGATCGCGTACGCACCGTTGGCACGGCCGATCCGACCGTGCTGCTGGTGGGAAGCGCGGAGCAATACGGACGCCAGCCGACGGGCGCGCAGCCCATTCGGGAGGACGCGCCGCAGTTGCCCCGTACAGTGTACGCCGCCACCAAGGCGGCGCAGGAGCTGCTTGGCCTGCAGATGTGGCGCGCCAGTGGTCTGCGGGTGATCGCCGCACGCAGTTTCAATCACAGCGGGCGCGGGCAGGAGTCCCGGTTTTTGCTCCCAGCGCTCGTCGGTCGTGCGCTGGCACTGCGCGACGCGTCGCAGGGCACACCGCTGATGGTCGGCAACACCACACCCATTCGTGATTTTCTGCATGTGAGCGATGTGGTGTCGGCATATATTTCGTTACTGCACCACGGCACGCCCGGTGAGAGCTACAATGTCGCCAGCGGCATCGGCCGGTCGGTGCAGGATACCGTCGCACACGTGTTGTCCCGCGTGGGCGTCGACGCCCCGGTCACGCCTGATCCAGCGCTGGTACGACCGGTCGATGTGCCCGCACTTGTGGGCGACCCGCACAAACTGCAGCAAGCCACAGGGTGGCGCGCGACGCGCACCTTTGACGATATCATCGACGATCTGATCCATGCCGCGACGTACTGACCTGCACCGCATTCTTGTCATCGGCTCCGGGCCGATCGTGATCGGACAGGCCGCTGAGTTTGACTATTCCGGGACCCAGGCGATCAAAGCACTCCGCGAGGAGGGCTATGAAGTTGTGCTGGTGAACTCCAACCCGGCCACGATCATGACCGATCCGGAGTTTGCGGATCGGACATACGTCGAGCCAGTGACCGCGGAATTCGTCGAGAAGGTCATCGCCCGCGAGCGACCGGACGCCGTCCTGCCCACCATGGGCGGACAGACGGCGCTGAACGTGGCGCTCGCGCTGTACGACAGCGGTGTGCTGGCCAAGTACGGCTGTGAACTCATTGGCGCCAACGCGCGTGCGATCCGCGTGGCGGAAGACCGCAAGCTCTTCGCCGATGCGATGGAGCGCATTGGACTCACCTGTGCCGCGGGACGCACGGTCACCTCGCTCGAGGAAGCGCTCGAGGGCGTCGAAGAAACCGGCTTTCCCGCCATCATTCGTCCGTCGTTCACGCTCGGCGGTACGGGCGGCGGGATCGCGTACAATCGCGAGGAGTTCGAAACCATGGTCCGCCGTGGCCTCGATCTGTCGCCGGTGCACTCGGTGCTGATCGAGCGGTCACTGCTGGGCTGGAAAGAATACGAACTCGAAGTCATGCGCGATTGCGCCGACAACGTCGTCATCATCTGCTCGATCGAAAACCTCGATCCGATGGGCGTGCACACCGGCGACTCCATCACGGTGGCGCCCGCGATGACGCTGACCGATCGCGAGTATCAGGTGATGCGCGATGCCGCCGTCGCGATCATTCGGGAAATCGGCGTGGATGCGGGCGGCTGCAATATCCAGTTCGCGGTCAATCCGGCCAACGGCGAATTGATCGTCATCGAGATGAATCCGCGCGTCTCACGCTCTTCGGCGCTCGCCTCCAAGGCCACCGGATTTCCGATCGCGCGCATCGGCGCCAAGCTCGCCGTGGGTTTCACACTCGACGAAGTGCCCAACGACATCACCAAGACGACGCCGGCGAGCTTCGAGCCGGTGCTCGACTACGTGATCGTCAAGTGCCCGCGGTTTGCCTTTGAAAAGTTCGCCGCCGCAGATCCGGGACTGACCACGCAGATGAAGTCGGTGGGTGAGTCCATGGCAATAGGCCGCACCTTGAAGGAAGCGTTTCAGAAGGCGCTGCGCGCGCTTGAAACCGGTCGGGCGGGCTGGGTCGTCGGAGAACGACTGGTCGACGACCGCTTGACCGAGGAATCGCGCGACTCGCTGCGCAGTGCGCTTCGCCGCCCGACGCCCGAGCGCATTTTTCAGCTCAAGCGCGCCATGCAGTTGGGGATGGAGACGGCCGAATTGCATGAGGTCACGGGCATCGATCCGTGGTTTCTCGATCAGCTGCGCGAACTGCTCGACGCGGAAGCGTGGTACCGCGCGCTTGCGGACGTCGACGCTGATGCGATGCGTCGGATGAAGCGTCTGGGATTCTCCGATCGCCAGCTGGGGTCGCTGCGTGGCAGCACGGAGTTCGATGCACGTGCCATGCGCTGGGCGCTCGGTGTCAGGCCAAGTTACAAGATGATCGACACCTGCGCTGGCGAGTTCCCGTCCACCACGCCGTATTTGTACGGCTGTTACGACGAAGAAAACGAAGCGATGACCGAAGGCCGAAAGAAAGTGGTCATTCTCGGTTCCGGTCCCAATCGCATCGGGCAGGGGGTGGAGTTCGACTATTGCTGCGTGCGGGCGGTGCTGGCGCTGCGTGCACAGGGCTACGAGACCATCATGGTCAATTCGAATCCCGAGACGGTCTCCACGGACTTCGATATCTCCGACAAGCTCTTTTTCGAACCGTTGACGCTCGAGGATGTGCTGGAGATCGTGCAACGCGAACAGCCGGTCGGGGTCATCGTGCAGTTGGGTGGTCAGACACCGCTCAAGCTCACACGGGCACTCGAAGCGGCCGGCGTGCGGATCCTGGGGACGTCACCCGATGCCATCGACATCGCCGAAGATCGCCGGCGCTTCGAAAAGATCGCACGTGAACTCAGTATCGAGCAGCCGGCCAACGGCACGGCGACCAGTGTCGACGAAGCGGTGGCGATTGCGGATATGATCGGATATCCCGTGCTTGTCCGCCCGTCGTATGTGCTGGGCGGTCGCGCCATGGAGATCGTGCACGACGCGGAGTCTTTGCGGGACTACTTCGAACGGGCCGCGCGTGTGAGCGAAGAGCGGCCGGTATTGGTAGATCGGTTCCTCGAAGATGCGTTCGAAGCCGATGTCGATGCGCTCAGCGACGGCACCGACGTCGTGATTGGCGCGGTGATGGAGCACATCGAGAGCGCCGGTATTCACTCCGGCGACTCGGCCTGCGTTCTGCCGCCCTATCTGATTCCGCCCGAGGCGGTCGACCAGATGCGTGCCCACACGGTGGCCTTTGCGAAGGCGCTCGGCGTCGTCGGTCTGATCAACGTGCAGTATGCGTACAAGGACGGCGTCGTCTACGTCATCGAGGTGAATCCACGCGCATCCCGCACGGCGCCGTTTGTCTCCAAGGCCATCGGCGTGTCGCTGCCTTCTGTTGCCGCGCGCCTGATGCTCGGCGAGACGCTCGCGCAGGTTGGCTTCACGCACGAGATCATCCCGCCGTACGTGAGTGTCAAAGAGGCGGTGTTCCCCTTCAACAAGTTCCGCGAGTTCGACCCTGTGCTCGGGCCCGAGATGCGCTCCACGGGCGAAGTCATGGGGATCGACGACGATTTCGGCACGGCGTTCCTCAAGTCGCAGCTCGCCGCGGACAATGCCCTGCCGCGCGAAGGGGCTGTCTTCCTCACGGTCAATGAGTCCGACAAACCGGCCGCCGTGGCACTGGCCCGCAAGTTCCGCGACCTCGGCTTCAAGCTGTTTGCCACCAGCGGCACCGCAGCCTATCTGCGCGCGCGCGACGTCGAGGTCGAAACCGTGCTCAAAGTGCACGAGGGCCGACCGCACGGCGTGGACATGATCCTCAACGGGCAGGTGCAGTTGCTGGTCAACACGCCGCTCGGCAAACACGCGCAGGTGGACGACGAACGGTTGCGCCAGGCCGCGATCGCCAATCGCGTGCCGTATACCACCACGTTGTCCGCGGCGAGCGCGGCGGCGGAAGCGATTGCGGCTCGTCAGACGCGCGAGCCAACGGTGCGTGCGCTGCAGGAGTGGCATGAGCAGCTCGCAGCGCCGGTCGCGTGAGCCCGCGTGAAATGATCGATACGCCGGGACAGGGTCACGTCGGTGCGCTGGTAACGCTGGGTGCTGGCGCGCAGGTGCACGAGTCGGCCTATGTCGATGACGGCGCCGTCATTGGCGCCGCGAGTCGCGTCTGGCACTTTGCGCACGTGATGGGCGGCGCGGTCGTCGGAAACCAGTGCTCGTTGGGCCAGAACGTGGTCGTCATGAATGGCGTGCGTATTGGTGACAACGCGAAGATCCAGAACAACGTGTCGCTGTATGAAGGCGTCGAGCTCGAAGCGGATGTTTTCTGCGGGCCGTCGATGGTGTTTACCAACGTGTACAATCCGCGCAGTGCGGTGTCACGCAAGCACGAGTATCGTCGCACACTGGTGCAGCGTGGTGCGAGCATCGGGGCGAACGCCACCATCGTGTGCGGGGTGACCATCGGACGGTATGCCTTCGTGGGCGCCGGCGCGGTCATCAATCGCGACGTGCCGGACTATGCGCTCATGACCGGTGTACCGGCCAAACGTATCGGGTGGATGTCGGAAGCCGGACATCGCCTGGAAACGGTGGGAGGCTCGCCCAACGATCAGGTGGAGCAGCTTCGTTGTCCCGGCACAGGCCTGCTGTATGAACGCGTCGGCAGTGTCGTGCGACCCCTCGCGACTGCGCATCAGGAGCCGGTATGAGTGAACAGGTGATCCCCCCAGGCCGCCCCATCCGTCTCGCGCTGGTCGGGTGCGGACGTATCAGCCGCAACCACTTCGACGCCATCGCCAAACTCGACGATCTCGAGCTGGTCGCGGTGTGCGATATCGTGGAGTCGCGCGCGAAGGAAGCGGGCGAAGCGCAGCGGGTGCCCTGGTTCACCAACTACGAGCAGATGTTGGCGCAGGTGCCGAGTGACGCCGTCATCATTGCCACGCCATCCGGGCTGCATCCACAGCACGGCGTGCTGGCCGCCAAGGCCGGTCGGCATGTGATTTCGGAAAAGCCGATGGCGATCTCGTTGGCCGCCGCCGACGCACTCGTGCAGGCCTGCGACGACCAGGGGGTGCATCTGTTCGTCGTCAAGCAGAACCGCCTCAATCCCCCCATTCAGCTGCTCCAGCGCGCCATCGACCGTGGCCGTTTCGGGCGCATCTACATGGCGAATTGCACCGTTCGCTGGACGCGCCCGCAGGAGTAC
>JAGNMU010000564.1 GCA_017991005.1 Gemmatimonadaceae bacterium
TGTCCACACAGCACGATGAGAAGATCGCCAACACCAAGCTGCGGCAGGCCATTCTGCGGGATGTCATCGAAGCGTCGATTCCCGAAGAGTTTCGCAGCAAGAAGGTCAAGCATCACATCAACCCAACCGGGCGATTCGTGATCGGTGGTCCGCAGGGTGATGCCGGATTGACGGGTCGCAAGATCATCGTCGACACGTACGGCGGCATGGGACGGCATGGTGGTGGTGCCTTCAGCGGAAAGGATCCCTCCAAGGTCGATCGCTCGGCCTGCTACGCCGCGCGCTGGGTCGCCAAGAACATCGTCGCCGCCAAGCTGGCCCGCCGCTGTGAAGTCCAGGTGGCGTACGCCATTGGTGTCGCGGAGCCGGTGTCGGTGTATGTACAGACATTCGGAACCGGTGCGGTGTCCGACAAGGCGATCGAAGACGCCGTGCGGGAGGTGTTCGACCTCACGCCGCGCGGAATCTCGCGTGACTTGGACCTGCGCAAGCCGATCTATCTGCCCACGGCAGCGTATGGACATTTCGGACGCACGCCGGTCACCGAAGGGCGCGGCAAGACGGCGCGGACGTACTTCACGTGGGAACGCACCGATCGGGTGACGGCGCTCAAGCGACACGTTCGATAACGTCGACGGATCGGCACGGCGGCGGCGACGATGATCGTTGCCACCGCCGTGCCGCCCCGATCACGTGGAGGCGAGGTTCGATGGTCGAGATGACTGTGGCGCGACTGGGACTCGACAGCGCGACTGATTCCTACGTCGTCATCCTGCGCGAGCGGGACGGCCGGCGACTGCTGCCCATCTGGATCGGAAAGCCGGAAGCCGAATCCATTCTCATGCAGATGAATCAGGTGAAGCGGGAACGCCCGCTGACACACGACCTCTGCAAGGCGCTCATCGTGTCACTCGGCGGTGCGTTGCGACGGGTCACGATCAGCCGAGTCGAAAGCAGCACCTATTTCGCCGAACTGCATATCGAAGGCGCAGCCGGCTGGATTCAGGTGGATGCACGTCCGTCCGACAGCATTGCCATCGCGCTGCGACTCGACGCACCGATCTTCGCCGAGGCCAATCTCCTCACGAACATCGACGACGACGATGCGGACGACAGCGACGCCAGTGCACCCGGCTTTATCCTGTCTGTTCCCAAGGGCGAGCTCACGAGCGCCCAGCTGCAGGCGTACCTTGCCAACTTGCAACCTGAAGATTTCGGCAAGTTTTCGCCCTGATCGTTCTCGCTCTGATCCCCTGATGGCACTCCATTCGTTTGTCCTGCTGCTGGCGCTCGGTGCAGGGGCGACGCTCGCGTCTACCGCGCCAATCGTTCAGGCGCAATCCGCCGCGGCGGCTCCGACCACCGGTCAATCTGCTGCCGAGACGGGTGCGGGGGGTGTGCGTTCCGTTGAAGGGCGTGTGCGTCGTCCGCTGGGCGAGGGCGGCGACTCCACCGGCATGGGACCGGCCGTCGGAACGTGGGTGACCCTGCATCGCGTCGGTCGCGACAGCGCCGGCCCCGTCGACTCTGTACGGTCAGACGCGCAAGGACAATATCGTCTGCGCTGGCGCGCCTTCGGCGCGGCCGACGCCGTCTATTTCGCGTCGGTATCGTGGGGAGGCATCGCGTATTTCACCGCGCCACTGCGTACCCAGAACGCCCGTGGAGACGAGGCCGAAATCACCGTCTTCGATACCACCTCCCGGACGTTCCCGCTCACCGTCAAAGGACGCCATCTGATTGTGGGGGCGACCGACTCCGCAAACATGCGGACGATCATCGAAGTATTCGAACTCTCGAACGACAGTTTGCGCACGCTGGTCTCCCCGGACGGCAAAGCGCCGGCACCCACCTGGAGCATCGGTGTGCCGCAGGCCGCGCAGGATGTGCGCGTCACGGAGGGTGAGATTGCGCCGGATGCCTTCGCGTATGCGGCAGGTCGGGTGTCGATCTTCGCGCCGATCGCACCAGGACTCAAACAGGTCGCGTTTTCGTACAAGCTGCCGGCCGCAAGTTTTCCCATTCGTATCACGGCGGAGCACGGCGCGGTGGTGTTCGAAGTGTTGCTCGAGGAGCCGCAGGGCACTGTGCGCGGCGATGGGTTTACCGCGGTGGATCCGGTCACACTCGAGAACCGCAACTTCAAACGTTTCCTGTTGCAGGATGCACCGATTGGCAGTGACCTGATTGTCGAGCTCCCAACGACAAGCACACCAGGGCGGAATCTCTACATCGCCGGGCTGCTCGTGGCGATCGGATTTCTCATGTTGCTGGTGTTGTCGCGTGCGATGCAGCGTCGCGCCATGCGCGCGGCCGCTGCCACCGCTGCACCGACGCTCGCCATGCGTCACGTGTCGGCATTCGATCGCGCGCCCGACAGTCCGCTGCACGAGCGGCTCGCGCAGGAGATTGCCGCACTCGATGCGACCTTTGCGCGGCAGGCGGCGCCGTCCGACAGCGTGCGACAGGCCTACGATGTGCGGCGCCGCGAGCTCAAGGACGCGCTCGCCGAAGCGCTTGCCTCGGGCGGCGCCTCTCGGTAGCTTGGGCGTGTCGCGCATTCCGCGCGGCGCACAATTGTTGTTGAGCATGGGACACGGAAGCCGGTGAAATGCCGGCGCGGCCCCGCCACTGTAACGGGCAGTACCACGCATCATTCATCAGCCACTGGTCAGCACGACCGGGAAGGCGAGTGACGCAGCCCGAAGCCAGGAGACGACCCATGCTCTTTCTCGGACGAAGACCCTCGAGGGGGGGCTCGCGCCACGTCGTGTCGTCGTAGGCTGGCGTCACTTCGCGTGCTCGGGCGTCTTCTCGTGGGAGAGGACGCCTTTTTTGTTTTTTCCTCACCCGCGATTTCGACGCCGTGTGCTGTCGCTGGCGATCATGCCGCTGTCAGGCCTGTTCGCCTGTGCACCCACGGCGGATTCGGTATCGGAGCGACACACGGTCGCGGACAGCGTGCGCGCGTCCGAGCCGTCGCGTGCCGTTGCCGACA
>JAGNMU010000115.1 GCA_017991005.1 Gemmatimonadaceae bacterium
GTGAGGCGGACGCCCATCTGTTCGGTGTGTGCATTCTGAACGATTGGTCGGCGCGCGATATCCAAGGGTGGGAGTATCAGCCGCTCGGACCGTTTCTCGCCAAGAATTTCGCGAGCAGCATCAGTCCATGGGTCGTGACCACGGAAGCACTCGCCCCATTTCGGGTGCCGCTGGAAGCCCGCGCCGAGGGCGATCCTGCGCCGTTGCCGTATCTCGATGATGCGGACGACCGCGCGCATGGCGGATTCGGCATCACGATGGAGGTGTGGCTGCGCACGGCGCGCATGCGTACCGAAGGCATGGACGCGGTACGTCTGTCGCAGGGAAGCGCGCGTGATCTCTACTGGACGATGGGGCAGATGTTGGCCCACCACACCGTCAACGGCTGCGCCATGCGTCCCGGTGATTTGCTGGGCAGTGGCACCGTGTCGGGCCGCACCAAAGAGAGCCGCGGCTGCCTGATGGAGCTCACGTGGCGGGGGACCGACCCGCTGCCGTTGCCCACCGGTGAAACGCGGGGATACCTCGAAGACGGCGATGAAGTGATCATGACGGCGTTCGCCGAGCGGGAAGGCGCGGTGCGAATTGGCCTCGGCGTGTGCCGGGGCGTGATCGCGTCGTGATCGCGTCGTGATCGCGTCCTAGGCGACCGACACGCATGTCCGACCTCTTTGCGGCACGCTCGCAGATGGCCGTGTCGCTGGCATTCCACATCATCTTCGCGGTGGTCGGGATCGGCATGCCCGCGCTGATGGTGATCGCCGAAGGACGCTGGCTGCGCAGTCAGGATCCGGTCATGCTGGAGTTGGCCAAACGCTGGGCCAAGGGGACGGCGATTCTGTTTGCCGTCGGCGCCGTGAGTGGTACGGTGCTGTCGTTTGAACTCGGCTTGCTGTGGCCCACCTTCATGGAGCACGCCGGCGCGATCATCGGGATGCCGTTTTCACTGGAAGGGTTCGCCTTTTTCACCAAGGCGATCTTTCTCGGTATTTATCTCTACGCGTGGAAGCTCATCTCCCCGCGGGCCCACTTTGCCGCCGGACTGGTCGTGGCGGTCAGTGGCGCGCTGAGCGGGGCGTTTGTGGTGTGTGCGAACGCGTGGATGAACGCACCCACTGGCTTTCGTTTGGTCGACGGGCGCGTCACGGACATCGATCCGATCGCCGCCATGTTCAACGCGGCGGCCCCCACCGAAGTGTTGCACATGACGCTGGCGGCGTTTGCCGCCACCGGCTTTGCCGTGGCCGGCGTGCATGCCTACGCACTGCGGCGTGGGACGCCGCACCGGGCTTTCCATCGCGCCGCGTTGCAGATCGCACTCGCGGTTGGTGTGCCGGCCGCGATGTTGCAGCCACTCTCCGGCGATCTGTCCGCGCGCGACGTGGCGGACCGGCAGCCCATCAAACTGGCCGCGATGGAAGGGCACCTCAAAACGGGGCCTGCGGCATTCGTGATCGGTGGTTGGCCCGATGAAAACACGCTCGAACACCGCGGCGCCATCGAAATTCCTGGCGCGTTGTCGCTGCTGCTGCACGGCGATGCCGACGCGATCATCACCGGCGTCGATGCCGTTCCTGCTGATGAACGACCGCCGCTGGCCGTGGTGCACATCGCCTTTCAGGTGATGGTGGCCTGTGGCATGGCCATGGCGGCGCTCGGTGTGTGGACACTGGTGCGAGCGTGGCGTCGTCGGCGCGGGCGTGGCGTCGCGCTGCCCGATGACCGTCGGTTTCTTGCTGCGGTGATGCTCGCGTCGCCGCTCGGATTTGTTGCGCTCGAAGCCGGATGGACGGTGACCGAAGTGGGGCGGCAACCGTGGATCGTGCAGGGCGTGATGCGCACCGCCGATGCGGTCTCGCCGATGCCGGGGCTGGTCGTGCCGTTCATTGCGTTCACGCTGCTCTACATCGGACTCGCCATCACGGTGGTGTTTCTCCTGCGCCGGCAGATTCTCAAGACCGGAGTGCGCGGCGCCGTTCCGGTGGGGCTCACGGGCGAGATGCCGATTCCCACTCCCGCCCGACCGGGCCGAACGGTAGGCGGGTCGTGAATTCCGCCGAACTGACCTGGACACTGCCGCACGCCGTGGCCGGTGTGATGGTGCTCTCGCTCAACGCGTACGTGCTCCTCGGCGGCGCCGATTTTGGCGGTGGCGTCTGGGATCTGTTGGCGCGCGGACGACAACGCGACGAACAGCGTGCACTCATCGCCGAAGCCATCGGCCCCATCTGGGAAGCCAACCATGTGTGGCTCATTCTCGTGGTGGTGCTCCTGTTCACCTGTTTTCCGCGCGCGTACGCCCACCTGGCCACGGCGCTGCACGTGCCGATCACGCTGATGTTGATCGGCATCGTCCTGCGCGGGTCGGCGTTCACCTTTCGCACCTACGACAGCACGCGCGACAGCGTGCAGCGCCGCTGGGGACGCATCTTTTCGGTTGCGAGTGTGGCCACGCCGGTGCTGCTCGGCCTCTGTGTTGGTGCGGTGGCCAGTGGGCGCGTGCCACTGAGCGGCTCGGTGCCTGGACTCAACGCACCGGGACTGACCTTTGTCGATCGGTTTATCACGCCATGGGCCGCATCGCCCTTTGGCTGGGCGGTCGGCGGGCTGGCGTTGGCACTGTTTGCCTTTCTCGCCGCGACGTATCTCACGGTTGAGGCACAAGAGTCGTCGCTTCGTGAGACGTTTCGGCGCCGCGCGCTGCAAACACAGATGGCATTGCTCGTGTCGGCGGCGCTCACCATCGTGCTGGCCGCCCGCGACGCGCCACTCGTATTCGAGGGGCTGACTCGCGGTTCGGTGGCGCTGGGCATGCATGCGGTGACGGCCGTTGCCGCGGTGACATCGATCGTCGCGCTCTCACGTCGCGCGTACGCGACGGCCCGGTTGGCCGCGGCGGCGCAGGCAAGTTTCATCCTCTGGGGCTGGGCATGGTCGCAATTCCCCGTGTTGCTGCCTCCGGATGGCTCCATCACGGCGCTCGCGGCCCCGCGCGTGACGCTGACACTGGTGCTCAGCGTGTTGGCCGTCGGCACACTCATTCTGTTGCCCAGTTTTGTGTATCTGTTTCGCGTCTTCAAGCGCGGCAACACGGCGTTCGGTCACGACTGATGCATGAGGTTTTCTCGTCGGATGTGCGAAATGGTTGCCCCACGGGTCGGGGACGGTCAGATTTGTTACATGCGCCCTGACCTCATTCGCGTCGTGCTGGTGGATGATCACCAAATCGTTCGCGCCGGCCTCAAGGCCGTATTGGCCACTGCCAAGGACATCACGGTAGTCGGTGAAGGCGGCACGGGTCGTGATGCGTTGGCCTTGGCCGAACGGCTCAATCCTCACGTGCTGGTCATGGACCTGTCCATGCCGGAAATGGACGGACTGACCGCCACGCGCGAGCTGCAAAAGCTCAATGCCGTTCGCCCGCCCAATTCTGATGGCGAAGTGACGCGGCGCGTGCTCGTGCTCACGATGCACACCGAAGATGAACATCTGGTGGCGCTGCTCGAAGCGGGCGCCAGCGGATACCTGCTCAAGTCCGTCGCCGATCGTGAACTTGTCGACGCGGTGCGCACGGTTTCCGCGGGCGACATCTATGTGCAGCCCACGGCGGCTCGCGCACTCGCTCGCGGACTGGCCAAACGCGATGGTGCGGCCGAAGAGCGTACACGCTTCGAAAAACTCACCGATCGCGAGCAAGTGGTGCTCAAGATGGTGGCCGAAGGGTACACGGCTCCCGAGATCGGCGAGCAGCTGACCATCAGTCCGAAGACGGTCGACACGTACAAGCAGCGCATCGGTGAAAAGCTGGGGCTCACGCACCGCACCGACTACGTGAAGTTTGCGCTCCGGCTCGGGCTACTCAAGAACGACGCCTGACGCGCGCTCCTGCTCGGCCTTGGTGAGACTCCACGCGGGCAGCGGCGGCACTGGTACATCCATCAGCGCATCGCGCGACGCATAGCCGGCGTCTGCGCGAATGGTGGCGGCGATGTTGCGGCGCAAATCGTCGACCGTGCGCCCGGCATCGCCCTCGAGTTCCATGCGCAACGCGCGGAACCGTCGCCCGGATTGCACGCAGAACAGCGCAGCCAGCGCAATTTCGCGTGTGCAGGCATCGGCCCCTGACTCGTCGATCAGGCGCTGCGTACGAGAAATTGTGGTGAGACGAGCATACAGTTCGATCGCCATGTCAGCGAGTCGTTCCACCACCAGTTGCCGGTGCAGGATGTCTTTCTTGTGCTGCACGATGAGCTTCTGCGTGGCTGCGGCGAGTTCCGCCACATGTTTCTCCACCGCGGTGGCGTGTTCCTTGAGCGCGGGGTGGAGCGTGATCTGCAGGCGGTCGCGCTTGCCAAAGGCGGTGCGCACCCGTTCCACAGCGTACTCCGAGACCAGCACCCAGTTCTGAATCGGATTGCGCAGCGCGCCCGCCAGCTCCTGGAGTTCTTCGGCCGGCTCCTGAATACCGTTCAGCCCCACGAACAACCGCAGAATCTCGTTCGCGCCTTCGAAAATGCGATTGATGCGCGCGTCGCGCAGATACCGTTCGTATGGCCACGGCTTGACGAATCCCCGACCGCCCGCGAGCTGCACCAGTTCGTCGGCGCTCCGCCACACCAGTTCACTCGCAAACACCTTCACGCACGCCGCTTCGAGCGATGCGTCCACATCTTCCGCGTCAAGCGCGGCGGCCAACGCACCAACCATGGCATCGGCCGCGTAGGTCTCTGCGGCCATCGTGGCCATCTTGCGCTGCGTGATTTCAAACGACGCCAGCGGCCCGCCAAACTGCGTGCGCGCCTCGGCGTAGCGCGTGTATTCACCCAGCAGGCGTTTGCACGCCGACGTGCATCCCGAGGCCAGCGACAGACGCCCCGCGTTGAGCGCATTGACCGCCACGCGAAAGCCTTTGCCGACCTCGCCCAACACGTGATCGTCGGGCACGTAGAGATCGTCGAACACCAACTCGGCCTGCGTCGACCCACGAATGCCGAGTTTCTTGATGGTGCCGTCGATGCGGAAGCCCGGCATGTCCGGGCGAATGATGAACGCGGTCGGGCGCAGAACACTCTTGCCGTCGCGCAGCACCGGCGTTTGCGCGAAGGTGGCGATGACCCCGGCGCGCTGCCCGTTCCCGATCCAGTGCTTGCGGCCAGTCAGCAGCCAGCCCGTGTCGTCGGGCGCACGCCGCGCCTGCGTGACGATGTGCTGCGCGTCGGATCCCGTCTCGGGTTCGGTGAGCGCGTACGCGGCGAGTGTTTCCCCGCGCGCGAGTGCCGGCAGATATCGCGCCTTCTGCTCCGCGTTGCCAAAAAGCACAATCGCTTTGCCGCCCAGGCCGCAGTGCACACCAATCAGCACGGCGAGTGACGCATCCACCGACGCGACGGCGCCAAAGACGCGCGCGTACGCCGATGCCGACAGTCCCAGTCCACCGTATTCCGTCGGAATGGTGAGTGCGAGCAGTCCGGCCTCGGCGAAGGCGCGAATAACCGGCTCGGGGATCGACTCGCCCTCGTCGAACGCGCGCGGATTGACGAGCCCACTCGCCACCATCGCATTGAACGTGTCCACCAGACGGCGCACGGTGGCGGCTTCATCGGGGCGGCGTTCGTCGAGCGGCGCGGGGAAGGGAAAGAGCAGGTCATCGGCAATTTCGCCGGCGAACAGTCCGCGCAAGAAGGACGGCTTGGTGGTTGTGCTCATGCGAAAAAGGTAATGAAAAGCCGCAGCGCCGGTGCGCCACTCGACCAGGCGGGCCGAAAGCACAAAGATCCGGGCCTTGGCCCGGATCTTTGTCTCCCACCCTGTTGAAGCAGACCCGCCACGCGGGCCCGCGCTATGGTGTGATGGTTACGGTCACCTGTGTGGCTTTGCCTTCAGGTTGTCCGTTCTGATTGATCGCGCGCAGTGTCATGACGGTCGATCCGGCCGCGAACGCGGTGACGGTGATCTGCGTGGCGTTCTGATTGGGATTGCCGGTCGCCACGGCCGGCGCGCTGCTGGTGATGCTCACCGTGCGGCCGAACAGTTGGTTGCCGTTCGCATCCTTGAGCGTGATGGCAAACGACTTGTTGGACACGTTGAGTGCGACCGAGTAGTTGCCCAGCACTTCGATGGTATCCACCGGCACCTGCTGCACCGTCACCGATGCATTGCCGGTGCGGTTTTCGCTGGTGGCCGTGATGGTGATGTTGCCCGGCGAGATCGCCGTCACCAAACCCGTGCCCGAGACCGTTGCCTTGGTCACGTCGCCGCTGCTCCAGGTGACGGCGCGATCGGTCACCACGGCGCCGGTAGAATCTTCGGTCGTGGCGTTGAGCTGCACGGTCTGGCCCTGCACGATGCTCGACGTGAGTGGCGAGACGCGCACGATGGTCACAGGGACCTTCGTGACATTGTAGGTCACCGTGTCCACCGCGTTCTCAGCCCGCACGGCAATGCGCGCCGCACCCACCGACACGCCAGTGACCAAACCCGTGGCGTTCACCGTGGCGAGCGCTGGGGTCACACTGGCCCACGTGATCACGCGGCCGGGAGGAATGGTGCCGCCGACGCTATCCAGAAGCGTCACGCCAAGCTGACGAGGGACACCGATGCGCAGCGTGGCCGTTTGCGGCGTAATTTGCGCGGTGACGATGCGCGGGTCGACGGCGTTGAGCGTTGCCTGACAGCTGATGTTCGGATACTCGACTGAGGCGGCGGTGATGATAGACGTTCCCGCCTTTCTGGCCAGAATCAGACCCGTAGAGCCGACAGTTGCCACCACTTCATTGCTGCTGCTCCAGTTGATCGGACGGCCGAGCGTCGGGATGGCATTGCCGGCTGTGTCCTTCAGCGCAATCGTCGGCTGAACCTGCTGCGTCACCGTAATTGTCTGGCTGCCGGGGGTGAGCGTGCACTGGCCAATCGGAATCGGCGTCACCGTCACTGACGAGTTGCCAAACACGTTGTCCACCTGCGACGCGATCACCACGTTGCCCGGTGACAACGCCGTCACATTGCCACTCTGATCGACTGTGGCAATCGCCGAGTTGCTCGACGACCACGCGAAGGTTCGCCCCGTGATCACGGTACCGGTGGCGTTCTTCGCCGTCGCCGTGAACTGCCGCGTGTTGCCCACGCGCAGCGTAATAGTGGCGGGAGACAAGGTCACCGAGTTCGCCAACTCGGGCGTCACCGTGACCTGCGCCGTACCCGACTTGCCGTTCGCCACCGCCGAAATCGTGGTGGACCCGACCGAGACACCGATCACTTGCCCCGATGACGTCACGGTCGCGATGGCCGTGTTCGCCGAGGAAAAGTTGATGGTCTTGTTGGCAATGGAATTGCCATCGCAGTCGAAGGCCGACGCGGACACACCCACCGCGCCGTTGACCGGCACCGACAGCGTGGCCGGCGCAATCGTGACGCTGCAGGCGTTGGTGTTCGGATTGAGATCCAGGCAGGCGCCCAGTCCACCCACGACCGTGAGCGCGAGCGCGATGCGAGGCGTGGCGCGGACGAATCGGCGCAGAGGGGCAAGGGCAGTCATCGATGCGTAGACCCGCATGCAGGTCCGTCCTGTCGGCAATGTGTGGAAGGCAGCGCCCACGATGAACCTCGGGACGCACAACTGAGACGCACGGTCGTGGCGAGCCGTAACCGTTACACCACGGGAAACTGTAATCGACCAACGGCGGGATATCACTCGCGGACCGCGACAGGGCCGTCACGGTCCGGGATCCAGGGTCGTGCCGACCGGAAACCCCGGCCCCCACGCCCCCTGTGATCCAGATCGCCCTATACCCCGCGATCCGCCGGAGGATCGCTCCCCGGTTCCAATTCCATGCCGTCGGCGATTTTCCGGCCCGCTCGGTAGCGTGTGAATCGGACGCGGTGACACCTTTCGCCCTCCTGTGATCGCACCAACCGCCTCCGCTCCGCCGCTCACTGTCGAAGAGCGTAGACAGCCTCTACCAGGTGCCGCCGCCGGCGGGGCTGAGGCAGCCGGTTGGCGCTGGGCGCTCATCTGGATCGTTGTCGCCGCCCTGCTTCGTGCCGTGCTCTCGTCGTTGGTGCCGTTACTCCCCGACGAGACGTACTACTGGCTGTGGACGCATCGCATCGAAGCGGGCTACTTCGATCATCCCCCAGGCATCGCCTTCCTGATCCGCCTCGGGACACTCCTGTTTGGCGAGACCACGATCGGCGTTCGTACCGGACCGGCGATTGCCGCCCTGCTCACGCACGTCACCGCCGTGATGGCTGCCTGGTATCTGGCCGGGAAAGGCGAGGCAGGGGCACGGTCCGCGTCGCGCGCGGCGCTGCTGTTGCTGGTTATTCCGATCGCCACACTCGGATTGGTGCTGGCCACACCCGACGCGGCGCTCTTCGCGATGGCCACCGCCGCGATTCTCGGCGTCGAGCGGGCATTGGCGGCGCCGCTTCGCTCCTGGTCTGGTTTCGGATGGTGGACACTCGCCGGGGTGTGTCTGGGCGCCGCGTTCGTGGCCAAGTACACCGCGGTGCTGCTCCCTCTGGGCCTCGTGGTGGCGTGCCTCATGCACCCCGCACTGCGCGCACGCTTCCGTGAAGGCGGTCCGTGGTGGGCCTCCGTCATCGCGCTCACATTGTTCGCGCCCGTGGTGCTCTGGAACTATGTGCACGAGTGGATCTCGTTTCGATTCCAGTTGGGACATGGCTTCAATCCGTCGGTGCGCGGCTCGGTCCTGTCGCGGGAACTCGAATTGCTGGGTGGTCAGGCGGGGCTGGCGTCGCCGATCCTGTTTGTCCTGCTCGCCATGACGGTGTGGTATGCCGCACGCGACGGATGGCGCAGCCGGCACTCGGCACAGTCGACCGACGCATCGGTTCGCCGGTTCGCCCTGGCGGTCATTTCGGTGGTGCCCATGCTGTTTTTTGCGGTCAGCGCCTCGCGTCGTTCGGTCGAGGCCAACTGGCCCGCGCTGATCTACCCCTCGGCGGTGCTGCTGCTTGCCACCGAAACGCGCACGTTTGCCATGTCGCGCTGGTGGACGCGTGGCGTCGCGTTCGCTTCGTTCCTGTTGCTGGTTGTATCGCTGCAGGCGTGGCGCCCGCTGCTGCGGCTGGCCCCGCGCAAAGACCCAATCGCCCGTGCGCATGGATGGGTCGCGCTTGCCGCCGCCGTCGAACGGGCCCGGAAGGATCCGTTTCTCGACGGCACGGTCGATCGGTGGGTCGCCACGAACCGGTATCAGGAGTCGGCTGAGGTGGCGTTCCACTTGCCTGATCAGCCCATGGTTTTTTCGCTCAACATCAACAGCCGCCCCAACCAGTTTGACCTCTGG
Organism: Gemmatimonadaceae bacterium; assembly: GCA_017991005.1. Taxonomy (GTDB): domain Bacteria; phylum Gemmatimonadota; class Gemmatimonadetes; order Gemmatimonadales; family Gemmatimonadaceae; genus Gemmatimonas. Next base: position 9,312 of record JAGNMU010000115.1, read on the forward strand.
GAAACGGCCTACGATGAAGTGCGTCTCGGCGACGGGATGGTTGCCGTCTTCGATGACAATCCCGACGGGGACGCACTGGGCGTTCGCGTTGGTGCATGGTTTGCCGAATCCAAACGCGGCGAAGCCGTCGAACTGCGTCGCGGCGATGGGGTCGTCACCACGCGGCGCATCTGGCTGTATCGCATCGCGCGCAACGTGCCGGCGCGGCCGCGCGAATTGCCGTCGCTTTCGGGCGCCCGATGAACGCCGTATCGTTCCCCATGATCTGGGCCATCGCACTCGGCGGCGCGGCAGGCACGGTCTCACGCTACGCGATCTCGCAGTGGATGCTGCGCGCCCACGGCGCGTTCCCGTTGGCGACGTTCGCGATCAACATCGCGGGATCGTTCCTGATCGCGCTGTTTGCGCGCGTCATGAGTACGCCGGACAGCAGTCCGGTGCTGCGCGCCGCGCTGACAATCGGCTTCTGCGGCGGATTCACCACCTTCAGCACCTTCAGTGCGGAGTTCGTGACCCTGGTGCAGGAAGGGCGCACGCTTCGTGCGGTGCTGTATGTGGTGGCCAGTGTTCTGACGGGCGTGCTCGCGGTGCTGGCCGGTCTTGCCGTCGGGAACCGCTTCATTACGCCCCGCGGCTAGCGCAACACGAGTCGCGCAACACGAGTCGCTCTTCACGCACGTCGATCGCTGATCGTTGTGGTTTTCATCTTCTCCGAGTGCCCCGTGACCGCTCCGACCATTCCTGCCGATCTCTCCGCCTGGTGCGACGCCAACGACGCGCGCGCGCAGGATGAACTCTTTGCGTTTCTGCGTATTCCGAGTGTCAGTGCGAAGTCGGAACATCAGGCGGATTGTCGCACCGCTGCCCTGTTCGTGTCCGATGCCCTCACGCGCATCGGCTTCCGTGCGTCGTTGGAGGAAACGCCGGGGCATCCGATTGTCGTGGGCGAGTGGCGGCACGCGGGTGCCGGCGCGCCCACGCTGCTCATCTACGGGCACTACGACGTGCAACCGGCCGAACCGCTCGACCTCTGGACCTCGCCGGCGTTCGAACCCACGCTGCGCGATGGCCGCATCTATGCACGCGGCAGTGTGGACGACAAAGGTCAGCTCTACCTCCACATCAAGGCGCTGGAATCACACCTCGCCGTTCGCGGCACGCTGCCGGTCAACGTGATCGTCATCGCCGAAGGCGAAGAAGAAGTGGGGAGCGTCAATCTCGAAACATTTCTCGAACGCGAGAAAGTGCGACTGGCGTGCGATGCCGTGGTGATCTCTGACTCCACGATGTTCGCGCCGGGCATTCCGAGCATTCTGTCATCGCTGCGCGGCATGGCGTACGTGCAGATCGATGTCCGCGGTGCGAGCGGCGATCTGCATTCAGGCATGTATGGCGGGGCCGTCGTGAATCCGGCCATGGCGCTGGCGCGCATTCTGGCCACCATGCACGATGCCGACGGACGCATCGCGATCGACGGCTTTTATGATGCCGTGCGCCCGTTTCCCGACGCCGTGCGCGTTGGCATGCGCGCGCTGCCGTTCAGCGACGAGGGGCTGATGCACGAAGTCGGCGTGAGTGCCCTGGGCGGCGAACCCGGCTACACCACGCTCGAGCGACTCTGGACGCGCCCCACCTGCGAGGTGAATGGCTTGCTCAGGGGCTATACCGGCGAAGGCGCGAAAACCGTGCTTCCCGCCATCAGCGTGGCGAAAGGGAGTTTCCGCCTGGTTCCCGAGCAGGATCCCGACAGCATCGT
>JAGNMU010000565.1 GCA_017991005.1 Gemmatimonadaceae bacterium
CGCCTGAACCGCAGGGCTGAGCACGACAAGCGCCCCGGCCGCTACGCGCACGGCGGTCTGCGCCACGCTGTCGTGCTCTTGCGTGGCTGAATTCAGCAACACGGTCCACTCGCGCGGATCAGGCAGCGTATAGGTCACGTCGTCGGTCCCCGCATTCACATAGATCAATAGCGGCGTCGTGGACTGTGGTGCGATCCACATGCCGAGCGCGCGCCGCTCGTGTGTGTTCCACGCGGCGGCATCGAGCGGACTGGCGTCTGCGTCGAGCCACGTCACATCCGTCGGCGCAAAGAATGTCTCGCCGCGCAATGCGGGCCACTCGCGCCGCACCGCGAACGCGCGTTGTACAAACGCGAGCAGCGCTGTGTCGCCCGGCCACGGCGTCCATGTGAGCGGGCCATCGTGACAGTACGCGTTGTTGTTGCCGAATTGCGTGCGTCCGAGTTCGTCGCCGCCCGAGAGCATGGGCACGCCACGTGAGAGCGCGAGGGTGGCGATCAGGCTGCGTTGCCGTGTGCGGCGAGCGGCGATGATGTGTGCATCGGCGGTGGGGCCTTCGATGCCGGCGTTGCTCGAGAAGTTATTCGATTCGCCGTCGGCGTTGTGTTCGCCGTTCGCGTCGTTGTGTTTCGACGCATACGAGACCAGATCGGCGAGCGTGAAGCCGTCGTGCGACGTCACGAAGTTGATGCTGTCGTGCGCGGATCGTCCGGGCGCGCCGAAGAGATCCTGACTGCCACAGATCCGCGTGGCGAGTTCGGGCGCCGCGCCGGCGTCTCCGCGCCAGAAGCGACGGACCGTATCGCGATACCGGCCATTCCATTCGGCGATGCCGGCGGGAAACCCGCCGAGGCGGTAGCCCTCGGATGTCGCATCCCACGGCTCGGCAATCAGCTTGACTCGCGACAGCACGGGGTCGACGCGCATGGCCGCGAACAGCGACTCGGCACCAGACAACTGTCGGTCGATGGCAGAGGCGAGGTCGAAGCGGAAGCCGTCCACGTGCATCTCGGTGACCCAGTAGCGCAGGCTGGCGAACACGAGTCGCCGCATGGCGGGGTTGTCGAGGTTCAGCGTGTTGCCGCATCCCGTCCAGTCGTCATACGTCCATGGATCTGCGGGTCGTCGACGATACGTATCGAGTGGGTCGAGGCCGCGCAGCGACAGGGTGGGGCCGCCGAGCGGGCCTTCGGCGGTGTGATTGAACACGACGTCGAGCACCACTTCGATACCGGCGGCGTGCAGCTCGCGCACCATGGTTTTGCATTCGCGTACCGCAGCCAAGGGGTCGTCGTGCACGGCCGCTGTGGCGAATCGCGGGTCGGGTGCAAAGAAGCTGAGCGTGTTGTAGCCCCAGTAATTCGTGAGGCCGCGCGCGCGCAGGCCCGGTTCGTCCGCATGGGCGTGAATCGGGAGCAACTCGACGGCGGTGACGCCGAGCGCGACGAGGTGCGCGATCACGGCGGGCGAACTGACGCCCAGGAATGTGCCGCGGAGTTCGCGGGCGACATCCGGATGCCGCGCGGTGAGGCCTCTGACGTGCGCCTCGTAGATGACCGTGTCCCGCCACGCGCGATTGGGCGCGGTATCGCCGCGCCAGTCGAACTCGTCGGTGCCGACAACGCTCAATGGATCGAGCGGGGCAGGCAGGCGCCCCACGGCGCGCGCGTACGGATCGAGCAGCAGCCGCTCGGGTTCAAAGCGCGAGACCGGCCCCGAGGCGGGTGGGCCATCGGCGCGCAACGCATAGAGTTGCCCGGTGGGCAGCATCACGTCGCCCGATGTCCAATGATCGCCCGTGCGCACGAGGGGGAGGCGCGCGGTTTCGTGGGCGGCATCCGCGCGGTCGAACAGGCACACGTCGACGTGTGTCGCATGCGGTGCCCACACCGTGATGCGCCCGGCCGGCGTCATCGATCGCTCATCGCGCGGGGCGGAACGTCACGTAGCGGACGATGAGTCCTGCCATGTTGAGGGCGGTGCGCACGAGTCCGCGCCAGTTGCCCGTGATCTTGGACGTGCCGACGCGGTTGCGATAGTTGAGGGGGATCTCGATCACGCGCAGTCGCAGACGCAGTGCGAGAATCACCATCTCGGGCAGAAAGTGTGAGCCTTGCACGGTGATAAACGGTTCGATTTTCTTCCAGCCGTCGCGCGAGATGAGTCGAAAGGTGCAGCCGCAATCACTCAGCGACGGGCCCGAATACACCACCTCGAGCACCTTCGCGAGCAGTGTGTTGCCCCACCGAATGGCGTAGCCCATGTTGGCGCCTTCCCAGATCATCAGGGGCGCCGTGCGGGTTCCGCACACCATGTCGAACTCGCCGGCATACGCGAGCAGTTTGCGCACGTCTGTGCCCACGAATGTGCCGTCGGGCTCGGCGAGCACCAGCCAGTCACCGGTGGCCTCTTTCAGCCCGCGCGTGAGTGCCGCGCCGTATCCGGGGATGTCTTCGCGCACGACGCGCGCGCCGGCGCGCAGGGCCTCGGCCTCGGTGCGATCGCTCGAGCGGTTGTTGACGACCACGATCTCATCGAACACGCCGACGGCGGCAAACTCCGTGACCGCGCGGAAGATGGACTCTTCTTCGTTGTAGGCGGGAAAGATCAGTGACACGCGACGATCGCCGAACATCGACGTCAGCTTACTTCAGCCGCGCCCATGAGGGCGGCAGGCCGCGCTGAATCTCGATGCCCTCGAACACAGTCGCCGGGCCGGCGCCGGTCTGGCGCACCCACTGCGCCATGCGGGCGAGGCCGTCGGCGAGCGGTGTGGCGGCGCCCAGGGCAAACACATCGCGCGCCTTGTCGTGCGACGAGAACGCGTGGGCCACTTCGTGGCGCGCGGGCAACGACTCGATGCGGCACGGCACGTCGAAGAGGCGGCTGATCTGCTCGGCGAGGTCGCGCACGGCGACCGGCGTGTCGGCGCCGATGTTGAAGATCTCATTGCGCGCGCGCGGTTCGGTGCCGGCTCGCGCGATGGCGGGCGCCA
>JAGNMU010000566.1 GCA_017991005.1 Gemmatimonadaceae bacterium
GAGTTACGCGCGGCAGCTCCTCGACCTGTCGCGAGCGGCACGAAGCGGCTCGAGCATCAGACTCGCGGTTGGCCTGGGCAGTAGTTCGATGGTGCTGCGGGTTCGCGCCCTATTTTCAGGCGCCCGAAATCACGACGCCGCGACACAACCGATTCGACGAATCATGGTCGCCGCGACTTTGGTGTTTTCGCTGCCTGTCGTCGCGCTGCAGCCGATGAGTTGCATCCCGGTCAATCCGTTCACGGTCGCCTTGCACCTCGGCTGAACCCATCGTGCCAATCTCATCGACACTTCTCGTGTACCCCACACTGAAAGAATCCTTTCACCAGACAATTGTACTATGACTCACAAGACACTGTGGCGAACTGTTCTTTGTGTGCTGTCTGTATCTACCGTCTCGTGCAAAGAGTCAGGGTCACTCGCTGGCGGGACATCGGCGGCTATCAGGGATTCGGCCGGCGTACAGATTGTCGAAAACCGAACACCCGTCTGGACCGACGACACGAGATGGACCGTCGATTCACTGCCGCTCACGAGTATTGGTGGCGACGAAACGGACGTGCAACAGCAGTTTCGATCCATTTCCGCCGCGCTCCGCATGCCCAACGGCAACGTGGTGATCGCCGCCGACAATGAGCTGCGCCTGTTTGCGCCAGACGGCACGTACCTGCGCACGGTCGCCGGGAAGGGCGATGGTCCGGGTGAGTTCCGAACCATTCAGGATGTCTGGCGGCTGGATGGTGATTCCATTCTCGCCACCCAGGGGCTGGCCGGTGGCGGCATGAAGAATGTGCTCATTGGCCCGGATGGTGCGTTGGTGCGTGAGGAGCGACCGGATGTCGACCGATATCGTGCGCTCGGACCGTGGGCTGAGTGTATGTCGCTGGTGCTCCCGGATCGGTCGCGCATCACCTGCCAGGACGACCCAACCATTCCACTCAGTGCGACGAACCGCGGAAACACGAAGGATGCACGCGGGAACGCATCACCTGGCGAAGGGATGCTGCGCCGGCTCAAACGCCAACATGTGTTGTCTCCGTCGCTCGACACATCGTTCGCGCTCGGTATCACCGCCGAGCCTGAGCAGTTCGGGGTGGTACTCAACGGGAACTACATGGGCTTTTCGGGGCACCCGTTGTTCATCCGCTCGATCACGTCGGCTGGCGGTTCGCCCGTGCGCATCGTGACCGTCCTCAACCCCGGCTATGAGCTGCAGGTGTGGACGCCAACGGGCCGCCTGGAGCGGATTGTCCGACGCATCGACGCGCGTCGCGCAACGACTGAGCAGGAGCGGAAGGATGCGTTGGAGAATGTGCTGGCGATGACGCGGGCCGAGAGTCAGGATCCCGTGCTGCTCGCCCAGATGGCTGCGATCCCCATGCCGGATTCCTTGCCGGCCGCCGTGTCACTCACCGTCGCCGCGACGGGCGAGATGCTGGTGATGCGCGAAGGATTTCGTCCATCGCAGCGGCAGAGTATCTACGATGTTTTTGACCCAACGGGGACGTGGCTTGGCGAACTGCGGTTTGCCCGGCACACGCGCATTGCGGATGTTGGGAACGACTACCTGCTGGTCATTCGGAACGACGAGAATGATGTGCCGCGCGCGGAGGTGTTGCGGCTGCGGCGATAGACCGCACTACCGATCCTCGCTTGACCCGTCGGCGCTCGACCCGTCTGGGGTTGACCCGTCTGGCCACGCGCAGATGCAGACGCGGTTCCCTGCGTGGTCGGCGAGCGTCCAGTGCGACGGCGCGTGCGACGCATCGACAATGCGCCCGCCGGCGGCAACCGCTGCCTCGAGTCGCGCGCCGACGTGCTCACGGGCGACGGAGACATCGATATGCATAGCATGCCGCAACGACTTGCCCTCCTCGAGCGCCTGCATCCACACCGTTGATCCATGCCCAAGCGGATCGACGGCATTGTCGTCCGCCATCGGAGCATAACCAAGCACCGCCCGCCAGAAGCCAACGTCGATTGCGGCGGGCTTGGCTGCGATGGCCACCTGCACTTCCTGAATGGCCGCGCGATCGGGGACGGCGCCATGTGCGCGCGCGACTGCTGAGATGGCGCGAGCCAGCGCACCATGTTCGGATTCGAGCGCCCACAAGTCGCGCGTGAGACGGATAGTCACGCGTTGAGCAGCGAGTGTGAGCAGCACGCCCGTGCCTTCAATCCCAGGCACCTGCGAGATCGAATCGGCGAGACGTACGGCCTCAGCGAGCGATTGGACGCGAAACACCGCCGTCGCACCGCCGTGCAACACGGCCCAGTCATCCACCCCTGTGGCGGCCAGAAACTCGCGCCAACCTTGCTCGCTCATGCGTCTCCTCGTTGCTCAATGGTGACGTTCTAGTGCCGCGCGGTATCGCCTTCCGTTGGCGGCGCCGACGTCAATCCAAGCGACTTGAGCTTTCGCCACAACGTCGTACGACTCATCCCGAGAAGGTCGGCCGCCCGTGCCAGCGCGCCGTCGGTCTCCGCCATCGCTGCGACGATCGCCTCGCGTTCGTTGTGAAGGTCGGACGTGGCGCGATACCGAATCTCGGTCGTCTCACCAGGCGCGTTGCTCAATCGACGCCCGGCCGCGACACGAAGCTCCGGTGGCAGGTGCTGGGCCTCAATCCGGGCAAAGTCCGCGTGAATGGCGCTGGTCTCGAGTACCGCGAAGAGCTGCCGCACATTGCCTGGCCAGTCGAAGGCGCGCAGCAGACGCACGGCAAACGGAGAACAGGCGAGGTCGTGCCGATTGGGGCCACGCACGCGCAGGTCGTCGAGTGCGCGCGAGACCAATAGCGGAATATCCGCGCGTCGCTCGCGTAGCGGCGGCAGATGGACTGGGAAAACCGCCAGTCGATACAGCAGATCTTCCCGAAACTCGCCGGCCGCCACCAGTGCGTGCAGATCCCGATGTGTGGCGGCAACGACGCGCGCATTGACCTTCACCGGTTTGGTGTCACCAACACGGGTGACCTCGCGTTCCTGTAGCA
>JAGNMU010000567.1 GCA_017991005.1 Gemmatimonadaceae bacterium
TAGGGCGTGTCGCCGCCCTTCGGGCTCAGTGGCAAGTCGAAGCGCGTGAACCGGCTGGTCGCGGGGTCGAAACGCACTATCGCCGACTCGGGGAAGGCCGTGATCCAGAGCTTGCCTGCCGCGTCGGCGCGCAACCGCCGTGGACCCCTGAACGGCGTGGCGATCATGGTGATCTTGCCGCTGTCGGGATCGATCGAGCCGATCTCGTCGGTGTGCAGTCGCGCGAACCACACCTTGCCGTCGGGCGTGATGTCGATGCCATACGGCAGCGGCGTACCGGTGGCCTGACGGTCCACCGGCAACCAGTTGGCGAGCGGCACCCCCCAGCTCATCAGCTTGAAGACCACGCCGATGAGCCGCACGTTGAGCCACTCGCGAAAGCCGCGCGTCGGCAGGTCGTACATCGTGAAACGCTTCGTCGTGCGATCGAACATCGCGACCTGGTTCGACAGCGCGACGGTAAACCACACGCGATCCTTCTGGTCGACGCGAATCGTGTGCGGATAGAAGCCCTCGTCCATCTCGTGCAGCGTGAAGGCCTTGGTCGCAGGGTCGAACTCGACCAGGCGGCGCTGGGCCGAGGGCGTGATGAAGAGGTTCCCGTCCACGCGCGACTCGGCGAGCGAATGCGCGTTCGAGGTGCTGTCGTGCTTGGGGAAGTTGCGCAAACGCGCGGCCAGCAGGCCGCCGTTGCGCTCCCCTTCGCGATGCGGAATCCTGTAAACCGTGACCTGGTTCGTCTTCGGGTCGACTTCGTACAACCGGTCCTGGATGTTGTCGGCGACGTAGACCAGGCCGTTGGCGGCCACCAGCATGTCGTGCACCTGGCTGAAGATGTCGCCGAGCGGCCACTCGGTGATCGTGACGCCTGTCAGAGCCGGACTCCACGGCAGCGGGTCCGCCAGCAGCTGCGGGTTCTCGCGCAGCTTGCGGTAGCCCGCCGACAGGCGCTCGGGCAGCGCCCGCTGGTCCTGGCTCGAGAGCCGGGCGCCATAGCGCTGCATGCGCTGGATGATGTCGCGCCACGCTTCCGGCGTGCGCTCCATGCGAATGAACGCGTTGCCCTGCTGGTGACAGAACGTGCACTGGGTCTGGAAGTGCAGCTTGGTGTCACGGTCGCCAAGATCGAGCGCCCCGAGCCAGGCGCTTGCCGGCTTGGCCTCGGCCAGCTTGAACGGGTCAGTCTCTGGCACGAGCGTCACGTTCAGCTCGCGCGCCTCGACCGCCGGCTTGATGGCGAGGTCCTGGCAACCCGGCTTGCGCACCAGGTATTCCATGGGCGCGTCGCGCCCGGCGAACTCCACTCGACCAGTCGCGTCGCTGAAGCGGGTGACTTCCGGGGCAACGGTGCGCGCCACGCCGGGCGCCGGGTAGCCATCGTCCGACGTGTCGAGCTGCGGCCCGCCGGCCGGACGCTCCCGCACCATCACCGTGGCCAGTGGCTGACCCGCCGGGTCGGTCACGATCAGCTCGGTTGCGAGCGACGGCGTGCTGCACGCCATCAACACCAGCGTAAGCGTAAGGGGTGCCGGTGTTACGGTTGTCGTTAGTACGCGCTCCATGAGTCCCCCCTGTCTTTCGCGGCAGTCTCTCATGCTCGGCGTCACCGGTCCCGTGCATCGTGCCTGCCGTCCTCACGGCTCGGACAGTCGGTAAATGTTGCGATCATTGCACCGCGCATACAACGCCGGCCGGAAATGCGGCAGCAACCCCACCTCCTCGACCTGGTGACGCTTCCATTCGCGCAGCATGCCCTCGCTGAACACGTATCGACGCAACAGGAAATTCACCAGCGGACCGATGACGGGCCAGTCGACGCCAATGACCGCGTCCACGATGCAGGTCGCGCCCTGCGGCGAGTCGGTCCAGTCATGGCGCAGTTCGCCGATCGTCACGCCGGCAACCCTGGGCCGCGTGAGGAAACGGCGCGGCGACAGTTCAATCACACGCGCGGCGCCTTCGCTGTCGTACCGACCGAACCACTCGTAACGCGCGACCACGCCGCCGGCACCGACGCCGGGTTTGCCGTCCGCAGCCGCTGCCTCGACCCAGATGCGGCCGTGCTCGGTGGGGTGGAACAGGTGATAAAGAGGCCGCAATGCGCCGTCGAACTGCACCTTGCCGAGCGGCCGCACACGGCACCACCAGGCCAGCATCTCCGTCGTGACGCCGGGCAACGGCCGGTGCTCGATCGTGAGATGGATGCGGCCGTCGGCCAGGATCTCGTGCGCGGTCACCGCCTGCTTCACGTCCCGCAGTGTCCACGGAATGCTGCGCGGCGGATCGTGCTGCGGATTGACGGGGAGGGCGAAGGCGATCAGGTAGTCGCCGGTACCGCGGTTGTACATCGCGTGCCCACCGGCATTGATCAGCACGTACTGCCGGCCGTGCAACACATAGCTCATTGGCGTGGCCGTGGCGTCGATCGGCAGTTCGTGCGACCAGAGCTGGCGCCCGTCGCGCACGTCGAAGGCGCGGAACTGCCGGTCCATCGTAGCGCCGATAAAGAACACGCCGCCGTCGGTGACCAGTCCGCCGCCCAGGTTCGGCGTGCCCCAGTTGATGTGCCAAGGCAGCGGGAACGGACCCATCTCGTGCACCGAGCCGAGCGGTGCTTCCCACGCGATGCGGCCGTGCGCGAGATCCACCGCCACCAGCTTTCCCCACGGCGGTGCCGTGCACGGAATACCCAGCGGCGACAGCAGCGGTCCGACCGCCAACGTGTATGGCGTTCCCTGCATGGTGACGTGCATCGTCTTCTGGCCGGCGACGGGATGATCCTGCTTCGTTCCGGCGGCGGTGCCGCGAATGAGCTGCGCCACGAATGGCGCGGCGTTGACGTTGACGATCAAGCGCTGGGTCTGCGGCGAATACGCGCCGCCGCGCCCAGTCCATCGCCACGTGCCGCGGTGTCGGTGGCTTGGCTGGATCGGCGGGCGGATGCTTCGCCGCACCCACGCCCCGATGCGCGGCGGCGGCACCAGCGCCG
>JAGNMU010000568.1 GCA_017991005.1 Gemmatimonadaceae bacterium
TGACCGTTCGCGCGCTCCGGGCCTCGAAGGACAGTCAGTATGCCCGCATCGTCGAGCTCGTTCGCTCAGCACAGGCCAGCAAAAGCCCGCTGCAGCGCACGGCGGACCGTGTGGCCGTGTGGTTTACACCGCTCACGCTGTTGGTGTGCGCCGTCGCCTGGTTCATTTCCGATGATGTATCGCGCGTGCTGGCCGTGCTGGTGGTGGCCACGCCATGTCCGCTGATCCTTGCCGCGCCCGTCGCGATCATCGGCGGCATCAATCAGGCCGCACGGCGCGGGATTATCGTGCGCAATGGTGGCGCACTCGAAGGGCTCTCACGCGTGAATAGTGCCGTGTTCGATAAGACGGGCACACTGACCATCGGGAAGCCCGGCGTGTCGCGCATCGTTGCCGACAACGGCGCGCCTCCCGACGAACTTCTGGCATTGGCTGCCGGTGTCGAACACGGCTCGGGTCATCTGCTCGCACGTGTCGTGGTGGCCGAAGCCGAGTCACGTGGGTTGTCGACCGTGATCGCCGAGCGCACAACAGAGACGGCCGGGCGCGGTGTCGAAGGGCTGGTTGGCGAACACACGGTGGCGGTGGGGTCGCCGGACTATGTGGGCACCGTGATACCCGAGCTTCGCGCACGTATCGATGTGCTGGAGGGCGATGCCGACGGACTGCGCGCGTACGTCGGCAGCACGGCGGGCGCGCTCGGTCGCATCGAATTCGCGGACGAGCTGCGCAGCGATCTCCCGGCGTTTTTTGAGGAGCTCTCGACGCTCGGTATCAAACACGTGGAGCTGCTGTCCGGCGACCGCGGCGAAAATGTGGCCGCGATTGCGCGACAGGTTGGCATCGCCATTTTCGCTGGCGATCTCACGCCGGAGGACAAGGCGGTCCGTGTCGCGCAGTTGGAGCGCGAAGGGCAGCGCGTGCTGATGGTGGGTGATGGCACCAACGACGCGCCGGCACTCAGCTCGGCGACCGTCGGCGTCGCACTGGCCGGTCACGGCGGCGGGGTGGTGGCGGAGGCGGCGGATATCGTGCTGTTGGTTGATGAGCCCGCGCGTATTGCCGCCGCGGTCCGGATCGGCCGTCGCTCCATGCGTATCGCGAAACAGAGCATCGGGGTGGGCCTTGGGCTCAGCCTGGTGGGGATGCTCTTTGCGATGGTGGGGCTGCTGACGCCGGTGGCCGGCGCACTGACGCAAGAAGTCATTGACGTGGCGGTCATTCTCAACGCGTTGCGCGCCAGTCGCACGTGAATGGCCCTCGCACGTCCGGAGCCCAGGTGAGGGAGAGGGGCGCCAATAGCGATCGCCAGAAAACCCGAACGCCCCAGCCAATCGGCTGGGGCGTTCGGACATTCACATTGGTCATCGTTGTCACACTGTGTCCTATGTCACAGTCTCGGCATCTCGCTATGCAATCTTGACTGACGGACTCTCCGCGATCGCAACGCGTTCCCGACCGTTCTGTTTGGCCTTGTACAGCGCCTTGTCGGCGCGCGCCTTCCAGGCTTCGGCGTCTTCCAGTGGCTCGAGCTGCGCGACACCGACCGATGCGCCGATGCTGAACTCCATCGCCGGGTGCGGCGCGGGAAGCTGCGTCAGCGTGTCCTGCAGCCGGCGAGCGAGCGTCTGCGCCATCTTCCAATCGGTGTTGTGCAGGATGGCGGCAAACTCGTCTCCACCGTAGCGGCACAAGACGTCGGACTGGCGCATGAACACCTTCGTGAGCGCGCGGCCCAGCGTGGCGATGGCGGTGTCGCCCGCCTGATGGCCGTACATATCGTTGACCATCTTGAGCTTGTCCATGTCCACCATGAGCAGCACGACGGGCTGGCGACCCAGCGAGAACATCTGCACCGCGCGCTCGATCATCGTGTCGAACAGTTTGCGGTTGCCGATGCCGGTCAAGGCATCGGTGGTGCTCTCACGCCGCGCCTCTTCGAGCTGCTTGCCGAGTTTGTCGAGTTTGCCCGCGAGCGTGGTGTACTGATCCGCCTGCTGATCGCGGCGAGCCTGCAGCGCGTTGTCGATCGCCATCACGGCACCGAGCACATCCTGCTTGATGGAGCCGGGCTGCATGCGCTTGAGTGCATTGCGCGCCTTATCCATCTGTTCGTTCGTGGTGACGTCGGTCTTCTGATCGACCTTCACCGCGTTGTGCACGGTTTCGACGCACGCCCAAAGTGCATCGCGCAATTCGTTGATCGAACCGGTGACGTGACGGTGCTCGTCACGTCGCTGTTCGGTCACGGCGCGTACGATGCCGTCCCAATCGCGATCGGGGACGCCGACAGCGGAGGTTTCGGAGTTCTCTTCGAGCGCGTAGCCGAGCGTGGCGTGACGCTGCCATTTCCCGATCTCCCGCGCGCTTTCTTCGCCGGGCCGGTCGGGGAGGTCGATAGGATATCGCGACAGCGCGGTGAGCACGCCACCAAGCGCGTCGAGTACGAGTCCAATGCCCACGTCATCGTGTGTCGAAGGGGAGGGCCGAGCGGTCGCCGATCCTCCTGCGCCGCCATGAATCACATTCAACTGGGGTGAGCCGTTCGCGCCGTTCGAGCTGCTTCGCTCGGACGTGGGGCGTGGCTCGCTGATGAGCTTCTTGAAGAACATGGCTCTGGTGAAAGGGTGTCTCTGTTTATCGACATGTCCCAGTCAGGAGTTGAGTGCCGGGGCCGTGACTGTTTCATGGCTGGCACGAGGGTCACGGGGCGGGTCCCGGGCGGATCTGCGCGACCGGAGAGAACGGCCAAAGGGCACTGGGGGGCAGGAACGGCGACAGGAGTCAGGGGGCAGGAGATCGAACCCCGCGGGCTCGTATCCTCTGCCTCCTGACCCCTGTCGCCGTTCCTGCCCCCCCTGTGCCCTGCTGTTACTCCGTGACGACGCACCGCACGGTCCGCCGTCGGCGCACCCGTCTCTGCTAAAACTCGTCCGCGCTCATCGCCATGATCGGCCCGGCTCCCGACTGGATCGCCGTGAGCA
>JAGNMU010000570.1 GCA_017991005.1 Gemmatimonadaceae bacterium
GTCAAATTCCAGAGCTTCCGCAAAGGCTCGCCCGAGAAGATCCCCGTCTGATGAAGAATGCGCTCGCGTGGCTCGACCAGCGCACCGGATACAAGGCGCTGGTCCATGAAGCGTTGTTCGAAAACGTGCCCGGTGGTGCGCGGTGGCGATATGTGTGGGGCAGTACGCTCACGTTTTTCTTCTCGGTGCAAGTCATCACGGGACTATTCCTGTGGATGTCGTACAGCCCGAGTTCGCAGACGGCATGGGAGAGCGTCTACTACATCCAGCACCACGTGTGGGGCGGCTGGTTCCTGCGCGGCCTGCATCACTTTGTCGCGCAAGCGATGACGGTGCTGCTGGTGTTGCACCTGATGCAGGTCATCATCGATGGTGCGTACAAGGCGCCGCGTGAAGTGAACTACTGGTTTGGCGTGCTGCTGTTGCTGCTGATCCTCGCGCTGTCGTTGACCGGCTATCTGCTGCCGTGGGATCAGAACGGCTATTGGGCCACCGCGGTCTCGACAAACATTGTCGGCATGAGCCCGGGCATCGGTCCGTCGCTGTTGCCGCTCGCCGTTGGAGGCGCCAGCTACGGACATCTGACGCTCACACGTTTTTTTGCGCTGCACGCGGGTGTCATCCCCGGTCTGATCATCGTGCTGATTATCGGGCACGTCTATCTGTTCCGGCGACATGGTCTGACGCCAAAGCAGCCAGTGACCCGCGCCGATGAAGGCTTCTGGCCGGAGCAAGTGCTGCGCGATGCGGTCGCTTGCCTCGCCGTGCTGCTGGTGGTGGTGTTCTTTGTTGTTCGCGAGCACGGCGCACCGCTTGGTGCACCGGCCGACCCCTCCGAGCAGTTCTCCGCTGCTCGGCCGGAGTGGTACTTCCTGTTCCTGTTTCAGCTGCTCAAGTACTTCCCGGGCAACGCCGAGATCATCGGTGCAATTGTGCTGCCAACGCTGTCGTTGGTGGTGCTGGTCGCGATTCCGATTCTGGGTCGCTGGAAGCTGGGGCATCGGTTCAACCTGGGCTTTGTTGGCGTCATGTTGTTCGGGATTGCGTTGTTGTCGTGGCAAGCCGTGGCAGCCGATCGCAAAGACGCCGAGTTTCAGGTGGCCCGCGTTGGCGCGGCGCGCGATGCCGCACGCGCAGTGGAACTCGCCAATGGCGGCGTGCCCATCACCGGTGCGCTCTCGTTGGTGCGGGACGATGCCTACACGCAGGGGCCTCGGTTGTTTTCGCGCAATTGTGCGTCCTGTCACCGCTATGATGGACACGATGGCCTTGGCAACGCACTGCCCACCGACTCCATCTCGGCGAGCGACCTGAAAGGGTTTGGCTCACGCGCGTGGCTGACGGGTTTCCTCAATGCCGACACGATTCTCACCAAGCGCTACTGGGGCGGAACCGAACATGCGGAGGGAGATATGGCGATGTACCTCTCCGACCATATCCCCGAGACGGATCAGGCGCGCGCGACCCGTGAGAATGTGGTGATGGCCCTGTCGTCTCGCGCCACGCTGCCGTCGCAAGCGGCGCTCGATGCGAGGGACAGCGTTCGGATTGCCGCCGGCATTCAGTTCATGCGGGACACCAAGGCCGGCTGCGCCGAGTGCCACGTGTTTCAGGACGTCGGAACGGATAGTCCTGAACTGACCGCGTGGGGCTCACGGCAATGGATGATCGACTTCGTGAGCGATCCCGCCCATCCCCGGTTCTTCGGCCGCGATAACGATCGCATGCCCTCGTTTGCCAAGGAGAAGAGTCTGAGCGACCGTGAGATCGCGCTGGTCGTCGACTGGATTCGCGGCGAGTGGTACCGCCCCAAGGTCGCGACGCCATCGCCTGCCCGGTAGCCCGTCAGTCGGTCGCTCGCGTCTCGCGGCCGTGTTGCCCTCACCGCGACGAGCATGCATGATCGGTCCATGTCCGCCGCCGCACCGTCCACACCGTCACCGGCCTCGCCAGACGTCGGGCCCGTTCCCGGGCGCGCGCTGTGCCTGTCTGGTGGCGGGTTTCGCGCGATGCTGTTTCATGTCGGCGCGTTATGGCGGCTGCACGAGCTGGGCTGGCTGACCTCACTGCAGCGCATTTCGAGCGTGTCAGGCGGCTCGATTGCCTCGGGCGCATTGGCGATGGCCTGGCCCGAGCTGGTGCAGGACCACGCGCCCGACACGACGCGATTCGTCCGTCACTTCGTCGCATCGGTGCGTCACGTGGCGCGTCAGACCATCGATGTGCGCGCGGTGCTCACGGGGCTCTTCTCCACGCGCAGCATCGCGCAGCAGGTGGCACGGCGATACGACGCCTTGCTCTTCCACGGGGCGACACTGGCCGACCTGCCTGACGAGTCCACCGGGCGCGCGCCGCAGTTTGTCTTCAATGCGTCGAACGTGCAGACTGGCGCGCTCTTTCGCTTCACGCGCACGTCGCTCAGCGACTGGCACCTCGGTCACACGGCGCAGCCGGCCATGCCGCTGTCCGTCGCCGTGGCGTCATCGTCGGCCTTTCCGCCGCTCTTGTCGCCGATGACGCTTGCCTTCGCGCACGACGACTGGACGGCGACGGACATTTCCGATCTGCATCGCCCGCCGTTCACCACGCGCGTCGTGCTCACCGACGGCGGCGTGTACGACAATCTCGGTCTCGAGCCGATCTGGAAATCGTATCGGACGCTCCTGGTGAGTGATGCCGGTGGCAAGCTCGCACCAGAGGAGCGGCCACGCGCGGACTGGCTGTTCGGTACCACACGCGTGCTCGACCTGCTCGATCAGCAGGTGCGCAACCTCCGGAACCGCGAGATCATGCAGGCCATGCAACTGCCACGCGACGACAGCAGCATGTGGCGCGCCGGTGCCTACTGGGGTGTACGGACGGACATCGCCAACTACGGGCTCGTCGACGCACTGCCGTATCCGCATGATCGCGCCATGCGACTCGCGGCTGTACACACGCGCCTGGCGCGCCTTGACGACCCGATACAGGAAGAGTTG
>JAGNMU010000569.1 GCA_017991005.1 Gemmatimonadaceae bacterium
CTTCAGGCCGACGATGCGTTTCCCCTCTTCCATCTCGACAATGCGATCGACGAGCAGAAAGGGATACCGATGCGGCAGGACCTGCATGATGTCTTCAATCGTGTACACGGCGGATTCCCGGACAGCGTGTTGCAGGAGGGCGCGCACCAGCGCGACCGTCCCCCGATGACTCGGTTTGATGGCAGTGATGTGTGCGCGCACCCGCGCGCCAGCGAGCACCAGATCCCCAACGCAGTCGAGCGCTTTGTGGCGCACAAATTCGTCGGGCCAGCGAAGCGTCGAGTCCAGCACGGCGGTCTCGTTCAACACCACGGCATTCGCCGTCGACGCCCCTTGAATCAACCCCTTTGCCCGCAAACCTTCCACCTCACGGACAAACCCGAAGGTGCGTGCACCCGCCAGCTCCCGGGCGAACGAGTCCGCCGTGACACGATACACGCCGCGCTGCAAACCAATGAGCGGGTGCGGAAAGTCGATCGACACATCCAGGATCAGACCGTCGGACGGCGTCGCCTCGTAGATGGACTCACCGTCCACCACGCGAATTGCCTTGCGGACGACCAGCCACTCCGGGCGCCCGCTCTGGGTCACCACACCAGCTTCCTGCAACGCCTCGAGAAACGGCCGCGCGCTCCCATCCATGATGGGTGGCTCCGGTCCGTCCATGACGATCATGAGATCGTCGATGCCAAGGGCCCCGACGGCCGCGAGCACATGCTCGACGGTGTGCAACGACTCCTCTCCCGTTCCGAGCTGCGTCCGTCGCTCGGCCTCCACGGCAACATCGGCGTGCGCGCGAATCGCCGCAGCGCCGGGTCGATCACCACGGCGAAACGCCACGCCACTTCCGCTGGGTGCCGGCTCAAACTGGAGCGTGCAGGGCTGCCCAAGATGCAGTCCGATGCCAGTGACCGAGACGGTCCGGGCGATGGTGCGGCGCGTGCCGGACGTGCGTTCGGCCACCGGTGCTTCGGCGCGCGTGATCATGCGTTCGGCTCCTTGGCCAGCAATTGCTCGAGCGGCCGAATCAGTCGCGCAAGACGAAGCGCCGCCGCCTGCGCCCGCAGTTGTTCGCGATGCGGGCGCGCCGGCATACCAGACCAGGTTTCGCCAGCCGGTACGTCTCCGTAGACGCCGGAACCGCCGGCGAGCGACGCACGCGAACCGATGGTCAGATGCCCGCCGACGCCGACTTTGCCGCCCAGCTGCACCCCGTCTCCAATCCGTGTGGATCCTGCGAGACCGACTTGCGACGCGAGGAAACACAGGCGCCCGATGCGCACATTGTGCGCCACCATCACGAGGTTGTCGATTTTGGTGCCCGCACCAACAATCGTGTCGTCAATACTGCCGCGATCCACGCAGCTGTTGGCGCCAATCTCGACGTCGGCGCCGAGCACGCAGCGACCGACGTGCGGGATGCGTACGGGTCCCGTCGGTCCAGGCACAAAGCCGAACCCCTCGCGACCCACGCGCGCGCCGGCATGCAGAATGACGCGATCCCCCACTTCGACCAGCGGATACAGCGTCGCACCCGGATGCAGGCGCACATCGACGCCCAATACGCAGCCGGCGCCGATCACGGCATGGGCGCCGATCCACCCCCGATCCCCCACGATGACATTCGGCCCGATCACCGCGTACGGTTCGATCGTCACGTTCGCCCCGAGTGTAGCGGAGGGATCGACGACGGCGGTGGCGTGGACGCCCTGTCCGCGAGGCTCAGGACGATGGAATTTTGCCAGGACCGGCAAGAGGGCTTCAACCGGTTTGTCGACAATGATGCGCGCGGCGGGCGTCCCCGGTGTCTCCGCCAGTGCCGTCGCCACGATGACCACGCCGGCCCGGCTCGTCTCAAACCACCCCGCATAACGCGTGCTCGCGAGCAGACTCAACTCGTCAGGTTCTGCCCGATCGAGCGGCGCAATACCGCGAACCACGACACCGGGATCGCCGACGAGGCGACCACCGGTCAGTGCCGCAACGGCAGCGGCGGTGATGGGCCGCGGCCCATCACCGCCGTCCGTGCGAACGGGAGACGACTCGTCCGTCACTCCGTCGGCGGCTTCTTGGTCGAGATGCCGGCCGGTGCCGCCGCAGGACCTGCGGGCGGCTTCGCGGCGGCCTTCGGGGCCGAGAGACGCAGCTTCGCGAGGACGCGATCCGTGATGTCGAGATTCTTGTCCGCGGAAACGATGAACGAACCGGCCGCTACGTCGAAGATGAACGAGTAGCCGCCTTCCATGCGGAGATCGTCCAGCACCTTGCGGATCGACTCCATCACCGGCTGCATCAGCTCCCCTTCGCGCTGCTGCGCCTGGTCGTTCAACTTCTGCACGCGATCCTGGAACTCAGCCTGCTTGTCACGCAGCGTCTTGAGGCGGGCTTCCTTCGCCGTCGGCGACAGCGTGAGCTCTTCCTTCTTGTACGCTTCGTCCATGGCCGTGAGCGAATCGGTCAGCTTTGTGACCTGCGCACGCATGGTTTCCAGTTCCTTCTGCAAGGTGACCTGCGCCTCGACGGCACCGGGGGCGGCCTGCAGCACAGCCTGCGAATTGATGAACGCGAACTTCTGCGCCGCCTGCGCAGACGCGATGGACGGGGCGCTCACGAGCAGCGCGCACGCGCCGACGACAACGGAAAGACGCATCAGAATCCTCTAGTAGAGCTGGCCGAGCCGGAAGTGAAGTTGCCACCGCGGGTCCGGCTTCGCGCGGAGGGTGATGGGGTCGATGGAAATGCGGTCAAACCCGTACGCCAAGTCGAGTCCGAGAGGACCGAGCGGTGTCACGGTCGAAACACCAACACCCGCCGAGCGATACAGGCGCGTTGGATTGATCTGGCGGGCAGATGCCCAGTTGTTGCCGGCATCGGTAAAGAGGTTCAGATAGAACATCTGGTTGAACCGCATGCCGATCTCACCCGTCACCGTCATGAACGCGTTGCCGAACGAACCAGGATCGGACCGGTTCTGATCG
>JAGNMU010000571.1 GCA_017991005.1 Gemmatimonadaceae bacterium
GTTCATGTCCGCGCTAGAGGCGGAATTCATAGAGACCTAGAGGGGGCGAACTATGCCGATGCATCCTGCAAACTTCTCGCGCGGCGAGTTCTCCAACGCGGACCTTGACTCGTCGGACGATACCGTTCTCGAACTGGTTACTGCCGGCCGCGAACGACTCAATCTCTCATTCACGGTCGGCGTCGCGAGCCTGTCCGCGTTTAGCGTATTCTTCAGATACCACGAGAGCGGTGACTGGGTGCCTATCGCGTCCGTATCGGCAGATTACACGGCGCCGGAAGGTCCGATCCTTGGATCGTCAGGAGACCTCACGGTCGCAGCTTTCGGCGCTACGATTCACTTTCTCGCACTCGATATTAGCGGCGTTCAGAGCGTGCTTATAACCGGGGCCGGAGTATCGAGCACGGTCGCGGGGCACTATGGGATGAGGAGTTAAGACATGGCTCGCGGTTACTGGAAAGCCGGATCGGGCGCGGTAGTTGCCGTAGACGGCGATGACTATCTCGTGCTGTCCGATGGCACACAGATGCCGCTCGCGCCAATGGTCGGCACGCCTACCGCGCCCCTCATCGGCGGGGCCTACCAAACGCGCCTGACGATGCGCGCCGACACCGACATCGACCATCCGACCATCGCCATGACGGTGGACGCGACCACCGGCGGCGACCGGAAGACGCCGAGCGAGGATCTGGCTGAAGCCCGCTTCGTGGCCCTGGCCGACCTTGAGGAGCACGGCATCACCGGCGTATCGGCTGGCGCGACGTTCCTCTACACGACGCCCTGCACGGTGCTGCACTTCGCATTTCTCGGCGCAGGTACATACACCACGGCGGCTGGCGACGAGGTTGGCGAGGGGGAGATGGGCTTGGTGCGGTTCCCTACGGAAATCGCTTCGTTCGAGATCAGTTACGCGCCATCTGACGAGGACGCCGGCTCCAACTTCAGCGTGCGCGAGTTGACCATCCGGGGGTTTGCATCGTGACCGGCGCCATGCCACGTAACCCGGCCGTCTATAACGGCTCATCTCGTCATCGCCGCATTCCGCTGGCTGGCTCGGCGATCTGGTTCCCGACGCTCGACGACCTGCTGACCGCGGGCATTTCCGGCTTGCCGGCGATGACGGAAGTGGGCACCCCGTCGGGGTCGAAGTGGAGCACCGATGGGCTTTACACATTCCAGACAACGAACACCACTAACGCGCTGAACGCCCTCGACGACGACGACGACCCGTACATGGATCAAGTGTTGTCGCTGATCGGCATGGAGGGGCAGCGGATCATCGCGTATGAGGCGAGTTACACCGACGCGCCTGGTGGCACGTCCTGCATGTTCATGCACGGGCGAAACAGCGTCGGCGCGAGCGCCTTGGGGTTTGCGATCACGTCCAGCGAGGTGCCGCAATTCATCGCGCGTGGGCGGGGCAATTCGGCCGGGACGGGCACGACAACCAATCTGTCCGCAACGTCGGGTACTTTCACGCAGTTCAAGAATCAGGGCAGGTTTGCCGTGGTTCTCGGTATCCGCCCAACATCCAGCGAACTGGTCGATGTGGAGCTTCGGCTTGGCAATGGAACACTTTCGGCTCTTTACACCGGGACGAACATCGACGTAGTGCAAGCCGGCCTATCAGGCACTCACCCGCCGGGATGGAACAGCGGGATCACGATGGAGGACTTCGGCGGCCTGACCCTCGGAGCGCGCAATGCGTCGAGCGTCGGGAGCTACGACAACTTTTGGGGCCGTGGCGGCACCAACGTCGGCCAGCTCGGCAACCTCCAGGCGCGTAGCTACGACTATGACGCGAATCTGGTGGGCGACGTGCTAGCGCAAATGCTGGCGCACCCGCACGACTTCGTTCTGCTGGACTGACGCCATGTTTGTAGACCCAACCTGCACGCGAATTGGCGTATCCCCGCAAGCCGGGTGGCGGACGAACGCGGGCCTAGCGTCATCCGCCCCGGCCAACGCGCTGCTCGTGTCGGGCGAGTTCGAGGGCGAGTGGAACATCGAATGGCCTATGACGGTCGTCGCCAACGGGTCGCTTGCGCAGTCCGTCACAGTGACCGTCAGCGTCTCGGGCGGCACGTCCACATTCGATCCGTCGAGTGCCGTCCTGACCGATGGCGGATCGGTGGTCTTCGGCGTGACGCCGACCAGTGTCGGCACGCTGACATTCACGTTTTCTGCGCCGGGGCTCACGTCGGCGGAACTGGAGTTCGTGTCCTCGAACCCGGCCCCCGCGCTCCCCGATCTGTCCGATCTGTGGCGCATCGAGGCCGATCCGGCGGACGCTTTCGAGTCGTCACAGGGGGAAGTCCCGGTCGGCGTCGTTGCGCACGCTGCACTCACGTCGCCATACTCTCCCGCGCTGGAAAGCAAGGCCGGGTTGACCAACAAGATCAAAGGCGCGCTCACCCTGGCCGACGACCCCAACAAGGATTACCAGACGAATCTTTGGCAGTCCAGCGCGGACCTGACGGCGACGCACCTCTACAGTATCCCGGCAGGCGCCGGCCGCGACCCGACCTATTCGATGCTGTCGCGCGTCGCCGATCCGCTGGACGGCGCGAAATGGGTCTACAGGCACGAGGGCGACAAGACCAAGATCGGGTTTGACGATGCGACATCGGTCAAGTGGCGCTCGTTCGTCCAGTCGACCGACGACACGTTCCGGTTCGACCCGTGGGGATCGGAGCACTGGGTCGCTGCCGGGTACATCCTGGATGCAGACTGGGTGCATGCGGCCCAGGGGCCTTATCACATCCTGCTCACTTGGCACGACGGCCCCGGTGGTCTGACGGGCGGCGCCGCGTTTCAAGTCGCTATTCGACCGGGGGGGGGGAACCCGGCGGCCGTGCAGCTCGAGATCGACCTGAAGCGGTACAACCAGACCGACCCAAACGACCTGGCGGGTAGTTGGCCGAGGACGCAAGTCTCGAAGGACAAGAAAACCTATACGACAGTCACCAACATTGC
>JAGNMU010000572.1 GCA_017991005.1 Gemmatimonadaceae bacterium
CGAAGGACGTAGCAACGATCGAGCGCGACAGCCGTTCCCATCCGTAGCCACTGGATTCACGATGCTTGTGCTGCTGCTCACGATAGCCGTGATCGCGATCGCCATGGCGGCTATGGCCATTGGCGTCGCGATCTTCGGACGTCGACTCAAAGGGTCTTGCGGCGGTGTCGAGGGTGACTGTCACTGCGATGTGACGACCTGCCGGTCCCCGAAGAAGGCGGCAGCAGCGTCCAATGGTGTGATGGCGCCGTAGTGCGGCTATGTCAACGCCATCGCATCGGCACCCGCCGCGAAGCGAAGTTGATCGGAGTCATCACTGACGGCGTTCGCTACGGCGAGGGCTACGTCGATCTCGTGTGTGACCAACATGTCATTGGAGTATCCGGCGAACACACGGTGCGCAAACGGCGCATACTCGGCCGGCACCAGCCCCTGCATGCGCTGCTGACCATTTGCCGTAAAGCCGGTAGTGGGTCCGTAACCTGGCACGACCAATTTGACGCGCACGTCGAACTCGCGAAGCTCGAGCGCAAGTGAGTCGGTGAATCCCTCGATCGCCGTCTTGCTCGCGGTGTACGCTGCAACCAGAGGGAACGGCGCCAGCGTGGCGCTCGACGTGACGTTCACGATGGTCCCGGCGCCGCGTGAACGAAACTGCGGAATGAACGCCTGACACATGGCCAGTACCCCGAATGTGTTGGTCTCGAAAATCTCGCGCACGGTCGACATCGGCGTAGCTTCGAACGCACCGAAGAGTCCAATGCCGGCGTTGTTCACCAGCACGTCGATCGGGCCGGCGGCATCGACGACGTGCGCGATGCTATCCGGGTCCGTGACATCCAAGGCCAGGAGACGCAGGCACTCTGATGCGGGGATCAGCCCCTCCCGAGGCACGCGCATAGTGGCGATGACATTCCAGCCCATCGCGAGGAAGTGACCGGCAGTGGCACGTCCGTATCCAGAGGAACAGCCGGTGATCAGAACGGTCTGCATGATGTGCTCCGAGCAAGAGTGAAGTGGTTGACTCGAAGCGAAGCATAGAGCAGTCTAAGCGGACGCTGAATCACCAAACGTCCATATTTCATTAGCGAGCGTCCGTTCTTGAGCGACCCTTTGTCGGATGTGGTCCGCCTGCTTCGCCCTCAGGCTGTCTTCGCCAATGTCATCAGCGGCAAGGGCGCGTGGGCGGTGCGTTATGCCAAGTTCGGCCTGCCAAGCTTCTGCATCGTGCTCGCGGGCCGCGCGCTGCTTTCGGTTGACGGCCATGCCGCCGTTACAATTGGTGCCGGCGATTTCATCCTGCTCCCCACGACACCCGCCTTCACACTCTCGAGTGACGCGCCGGCGCCGCCCGTGCACTTTGACCCGCACGAGGTGGCGAGCGGTCGCGGCGAGGTGCGCTACGGCGAACGATCGGGCGAACCCGATATGCGTTCGGTGGGAGGCGCGTTCTTGTTTGACTCCGCCAACCACAGGCTGCTCGTGTCTCTGTTGCCAGCGCTGGTGCACATCCGGGACTCGCCGCGTCTGTCGCAGTTGGTGACGATGGTCGGTGAGGAATCGGCAGACGCGCGGCCGGGCAGCGATTACATGAAGTCCCGTCTGATGGAGCTGCTTCTCATTGAGGCCATGCGTGCGACGGCAGCCGGGGGAGCGCCATCAGGGCTGCTGCGCGGGCTTGGCGACGCTCAGATCGCACGGGCGCTGACGCAGATACACGGGAAGGTCGAGCACGCGTGGACCGTCGAGCAGTTGGCGGCTATCGCCACCCTGTCCCGCTCTGCCTTCTTCGAGCACTTCACCGAATTGGTTGGCGTCGCGCCGATGCAGTACCTCTTGTCGTGGCGCATGGAGGTGGCAAAGCGCCTGCTGCGCGACGACGGAATGTCGGTCGCCGAGGTCGCGACACGTGTGGGCTATGGCTCGAGCAGCGCGTTCAGTGTGGCGTTCAGTCGGCACGTGGGGGAGTCGCCGAGTGGGTGGGCGCGGATGGCGTGAAGTCTTGAGCGGGACAGGTTCGCCGTGCTCCTGTCGCCCCTCCTGTCGGGGTCCCGCTTCCGCGCGTACTCTAGACCGCATGCCCCCAACCACCTCGCCGCATTCAGCGCCACGTCACGCGCCCTTTGTTCGCGTCACACACTGGCTTTCGACGATCGCCATCTTTGCGTTGCTGCTTAGCGGTTTTGAAGTGGTGCTATCCCATCCGCGTTTCTACTGGGGTGAGACGGGTAACGTGAACATGCCCCCCGCGTTCACGTTGCCGGTGCCATCGTCGCGTGCGATGGTGCCGACCGGCTACAGCTTCGTGCTCCCGGACCAGAACGGATGGAGTCTCTATCTCCACTTCCAGGCCGCGTGGTTGCTGCTGTTCACGGGCCTGGTCTATGTGTGGCGCGGCTTTGCCAAACGGCACTTTCAGCGTGATCTCGTTCCTGACGCCGGTCACCGTCGCTGGCCAGCGCTCCGCGCCGAGCTCGCAGCGCACCTGCGTCTGGCCACCGCCGCGCGCGGCGATCCACTCACGTACAACACGGTCCAGCGACTCTCGTATCTGCTGCTGGTGTTCGCGCTCGTGCCGCTGATCATCTGGACGGGCCTCGCCATGTCACCGGCCTTCACCGCCGTCTTTCCGCGCAGCGTCGACCTGCTCGGTGGACGACAGTCGGCGCGCACGCTGCATTTCCTGGCCACCATCGCGCTTGCGCTGTTCACACTGATTCACGTGGGCATGATTGCACTCGCAGGTTTTCGCGCTCGCACCAAGGCGATGATCACCGGCACGGCGGAGACCACCTCATGAGTCTGCTCACTCGGCGCGCGTTGCTGGTGGGTGGTGTCGTCACGGCCGGTGCTGCGGTGGGCGCCGCGGCACGGGTCGTTGGTCGCAAGTACGGACTCATTCCGCCTGATGCCAATGGTCTGTACGGCGCTGGCGCCACGATGACGTACGCCGCACATC
>JAGNMU010000573.1 GCA_017991005.1 Gemmatimonadaceae bacterium
ACCAGCAACGGCACCGCGCCCACCCAGAACTTGGCCCACAACACTTCCCGCATGGGCAGCGGACTGGAACGCAGTAGCCACCACGTGCGCCCTTCCAAGCTGATGCTCGGAAACACAAAACGTGCGGCAATCGACGCCAGCACAAAACCGGCAAGGGCCAGATTGAGAAACGGAATCACATTGCGCAGCACGGCAGTCATGCCTTCGCCATTGAGCGGCAGATAGCGCACGTTCGACACGTACACCACCATCAGCACCGCCAGCATGATCAGCTGCGACCATTGCGTGCTGTCGCGCGCAAACACCTTGAGCTCCTTGAGCACCAGCTCGCGACGCGTCGCGCCAAGAAAGCCCAGCGATCGGTCCAACCACGGACGACGGCCATCGGTCGCCGAGCGCTTGTTGGCACCCTCCTGCGCCTGACTGAAGCCGCGACTCCATCCGCGCGCGTGCAACGCGCCACCGGCCACGGCAAAGAGCGCGGCGACTCCCCACAGCCGAATCAGCGGCTGCCACACTGCGTCGCCGGTGACGTAGCGCATCAACGTTTCGCTCAGCCATTCACTGGGCAGCCACGGTGACGACGGCGTATCGAGCGCTGCCACGAACTGCATGAAATCCTTGAACGCTTCCGGACGTGCCAACTGCTCCGGTCGCGCCGCGCGCAGCATCACCACCAGACCGGCAACGGCCAGCGCGGTGACCACACTCAGCACGTCACGGGTGCGCCGAGCCGGAAACACATTCACCAACACCAGCGTCGCCGCGGTGCCCAGCACACCCGGAATCACCAGAAACGGCAACACCGCAGCGGTGGCCACCAGCGCAAATCCCCACCCGGCATCGAACGCGGCGCCGTACGCGGCAATGATGGGGAGGAGCAGTAACGCCACCATCCAACTCGAGTGGACCGTCGTTTCCGTCAGTCGGGCGCGATAGATCGCCCACGGGGACACCGGCGCCGCAGACAGTTGATCGAGATCGCGCGCCAGAAAGAAATTGGACAGCGCCGCAATGGTGTTCGACAGCAGCAGAATGCTGCCGAATGACAGCAAGACCATCGATAGCATCTTGCCCGAAAGCAGCGTGCCAATGTCGGCGGCGCTCCGAAAGTACCGGACCAGACGAAAGGCGAGAAAGAAGATCGTCAGCCAGAACCCGCCGCCAAGCACACCCACGGTGAGCATGCGACGTACATCGCCGCGCTCGTGGCGCGCCATTCGATGGCGCGCCATCTGCCACTTGGGACGCAGCAACCAGAGCGCGTCCGGCGCCTGTGTCACGCCCGCCGATGTCGCCACGGCCGGCACGTCACGCATCCAACACCTCGACCAGTTCGCGCGCCACGGCATCACCGGTCAGCCGGAGGAAGATGTCTTCGAGCGCATCGTCGGTGCCCGATGCACCGCGCAACTGCGTCATGGTGCCGCACGCCACCAATTCACCCCGCTGCATGATGCCGATGCGGTCGCACATGTCCTCGGCGATTTCCAGCGTGTGCGTGGACATCATCACGGAATGGCCGCGGCGGGTATACTCGCGAAACAAGTCCTTGAGAATCTTGGCGGACTTGGGATCGAGTCCCACCATCGGTTCATCAACAACAATCACGGCGGGGCGATGCACAAACGCACTGGCAATAATCAGCTTCTGCCGCATGCCGTGGCTGTAGCTCTCCACCAGTTCGTCGCGCCAGGGTTCGAGATCGAACAGTGCGAGCAGCTCATGTCCGCGTTTGTCCACTTCCGCGCCGCGCTCGCCGTACAGGCCCGCCGTGAAGCGCAGGAATTCCATCCCGGTCAGCTTTTCGTAGATGAAAGGCCGGTCCGGAATGAAGCCCAGCGCCCGTTTGGCCTTGAGCGGATCGCGCCGAAGATCGTGGCCCGCGATGCGCACGGTGCCGGCCGATGGCTGCAGGATCCCCGCAATCATGCGCATCGTGGTCGTTTTGCCGGCGCCATTGGGCCCGAGGAAACCAAACAGCTCGCCCCCCGGGACCACGAGATCGAGCGAGCGCACGGCCGTGAACGCACCATAACGCTTGGAGAGAGCGGCGATTTCAATCATGAGAGGCTGACGACCGACAGGGCCCGGATCGTCACGACCGGCGGGCCGATTTGGCCGCCGATGTAACGGCGCGCACAATCGGCGAAACGGCACCCGGCGGGGTTGTTTCCGTCCGGCGCTTTTCGCACCTTCAAAGACTATGGCCAAGAAGTCCCAATCTGCCGTCGCGCCAGCGTCCGCCGCTCCAAACGCGGCACCGGCGACGGCCCCGCAGCCCCCCCGCCGGTCCGATGCCCTCGTGGTCCGCGGCGCCCGCGAGCACAATCTCCGAAACATCAGTGTCACCATTCCGCGCGACCAATTGACGGTCGTCACGGGGCTGTCCGGATCGGGGAAATCGTCCCTCGCCTTCGACACCATTTATGCCGAAGGACAGCGACGCTACGTCGAGTCGCTGTCGGCGTACGCGCGGCAGTTCCTCGGCCTGATGGAAAAGCCCGATGTCGACGCCATCGAAGGCTTGTCGCCGGCCATCTCCATCGAACAGAAGTCGGCCGGACACAATCCGCGCTCGACGGTCGGCACCGTCACGGAGATCTACGACTATCTCCGCCTGCTGTACGCACGCACCGGAACGCCGCACTGCCCCAACTGTGGCCGTGCGGTGCAGCGTCAGAGTCCGGCGCAAATTGCCGAGCAGGTACTGGCCTGGCCGGATGGCACCCGGCTCGAAATCCGTGCGCCGCTGGTGCAGGGAAGAAAAGGTGAATTCCGCGACCTGTTCGAAACCGCGCGCAAGCAGGGATTTGTCCGCGCCATCGTGGACGGCGAATTGGTGGAGTTGGCTGATCCGCCAAAGCTCAACCGTCGGCTCAACCACTCCATCTCCGTGGTCGTTGATCGGCTCGTGGTACGTGCCGACGACCGCGGGCGCCTCACCGACTCCGTCGA
>JAGNMU010000116.1 GCA_017991005.1 Gemmatimonadaceae bacterium
GGACCGGCAGGCACATGACGAACACCTGATATCGTGTGTCGCCGGGTTTGAGCACCAGCGCCTCGTTCACCCGGCCTTCTGCCTCGGTCCCCAGCAACGCCTCCCGATTGACATTGAACAGGCAGTCGGACGCGTTCCAGCGAAAGCGCAGCGACCCTTCGTTGGGGGAATCCCGCGGGTCGGGCGTGCGTACCCACTTGGCCGCGCGCAGGCGTTCGTACAGGCGAACGGCTTCGCCTTGCACCCCGATGTCGGTGCCACCGGCCGCCGTGATCCGGCACGACACGACCCGCGTGCGACTCCGCCAGTCGTCGATCGTATCAGGATCGATGGCCGTGATCATGTGCTGCTGCTCGCGCAGAAACTGCGCCGCGGCCATGCAGTGCGTCGAGTCGGGTACCGCGAGAGCGGGGGGCACACGCAGAAGCAGCGCGAGCGCAACGGCCTGGATGAACATCGAAGAGAAGCGATAAAGTGCGAAAAGACATGGGGACTCCCCTGACAGTCAATCTGGATCGTGCCAGGTAGCTTTTTCTGGATGGCAAACTGCAGTCTGCCACCGTCCCGTACCTCATGACCTGAAATATGGACCAATCGAGTCGTTATGCCGACCTCAGTCTGGACGAGTCGGCGCTCATGCAGGCCGGCCAGCACATTCTGGCGGCATACAAGATGAAGCCCAAGGCGGGTCACGCCTATCTGGCGGCCGCGGCGCACTTTGCCGCGGAGTCCTCGACCGGCACGAATGTCGAGGTGTCGACCACCGACGATTTCACGCGCGGTGTTGATGCGCTGGTGTATCACATCGACGAAGCGGCTGAAGAGCTCCGGATTGCGTATCCGCTGGCGCTCTTTGACCGCAACATGACCGACGGCCGCATGATGATGGTGTCGTTCCTGACGCTCGCGATGGGAAACAACCAGGGCATGGGTGATATCGCGTACGCCAAGCTGTACGACTTTTTCGTGCCGGCGCGTGCAATTCAGCTCTTTGACGGACCCTCCAAGGACATTTCGGACTTGTGGCGGGTGCTTGGGCGTCCCACGACGGATGGCGGGTTCATCGCGGGGACGATCATCAAGCCCAAGCTGGGGCTCCGTCCCGAACCGTTTGCCCAGGCCGCGTACGAGTTCTGGCTGGGCGGGGATTTCATCAAGAACGACGAACCGCAGGGGAATCAGGTGTTCGCGCCGATGAAGCGCGTGATCCCGCTCGTGGCGGACGCGATGAAACGGGCGATGGACGAAACCGGCCAGCCGAAGCTCTTCTCGGCCAACATCACGGCCGACGATCACTACGAAATGTGTGCGCGCGCCGACTTCATTCTGGAGACGTTCGGACCGGACGCCGACAAGGTGGCGTTTCTGGTGGACGGATTTGTCGGCGGGCCCGGGATGATCACCACGGCTCGCCGTCAGTACCCGAATCAGTACCTCCACTATCACCGGGCCGGGCACGGGATGATCACGTCGCCCAGTTCGCGTCGCGGGTACGATGCATACGTCCTGGCCAAGATGGCGCGACTGCAAGGGGCGTCCGGCATTCACGTGGGCACGATGGGGTTCGGCAAGATGGAGGGGGCGCAGGATGACCGCGCCATCGCGTACATCATCGAACGCGACGCGTTTCAGGGGCCCGCGTATTTTCAGCGCTGGTATGGCATGCGACCGACAACGCCGATCATTTCGGGCGGCATGAATGCGCTGCGATTGCCCGGCTTCTTCGCCAACCTCGGTCACGGCAACGTGATCAACACGGCGGGCGGGGGTTCTTACGGACATCTCGATTCCCCCGCGGCCGGGGCGATCTCGTTGCGGCAGACCTACGAGTGCTGGAAGGCCGGCGCGGACCCGATTGCCTGGGCGCGCACGCACCGCGAGTTTGCGCGCGCCTTCGAGTCGTTTCCGGCTGACGCGGATGCCCTGTACCCGGGCTGGCGTGGTCAGCTCGGCGTGACCGCTTAACCCCCGGACGACGCATGCCGACAGGTGGTCGCTCGACACTCACGCAGTTCCTCATCGAAACACGTCGTCGCGCGCATGGCGTCACGGGCGATTTCGAAGGGCTTGTGACCGATGTGGCGCTGGCGTGCAAAGCCATCGCCCATCGCGTGGCCCATGGCACGCTGGCCGATCCCGGCGATGCGATCGGTCGCGTCAACGTGCACGGTGAATCGCAGATTCCGCTCGATGTGCTCGCCAACAACATCTTCCTGCGGGCCACCGAGTGGGGCGGGCATGTGGCCGGAATGGTGTCCGAAGAACTGGAGGACGTGTACGTCCTGCCACCGGCCTATCCGCGCGGCAAGTACCTGCTGCTGTTTGACCCGCTCGACGGTTCATCCAACGTCGATGTCAACATGACCGTCGGCAGCATCTTCTCGGTGTTGCGGGCACCCACGCCTGGTGAGGACGCGAGACCCGAGGATTTCCTTCAGCCGGGCACCGAGCAGGTGTGTGCCGGTTATGCGGTGTATGGACCGTGCACGATGATGGTGATCACACTGGGGCACGGGACGCACGGATTCACACTCGATCCCGAACTGGGTGAATGGGTGCTGAGTCACGAGCGCCTGCTCATCCCGGCGACCACGCGCGAGTTTGCCATCAACGCGTCGAACAGCCGATTCTGGGAGCCGGCGGTCAAGCGATACGTCGACGAGTGTCTGGCGGGCAAGGACGGACCGCGTGGCGCCGATTACAACATGCGGTGGATCGCTTCGCTCGTGGCAGAAGCGCATCGCGTGCTGATGCGCGGCGGCGTGTTCCTGTATCCGCGCGATACGAAAGTGCCGCACAAGGCCGGTCGACTGCGTCTCTTGTACGAGATCAACC
Organism: Gemmatimonadaceae bacterium; assembly: GCA_017991005.1. Lineage (GTDB taxonomy): Bacteria > Gemmatimonadota > Gemmatimonadetes > Gemmatimonadales > Gemmatimonadaceae > Gemmatimonas. The sequence continues at coordinate 2,836 of JAGNMU010000116.1, forward strand.
CGATCTCGTTTCTGATCGAGCAGGCGGGCGGCATGGCCAGCAATGGTCACGGCCGCAGCATGGATATCGTGCCGCTGGCCCTGCACCAGCGGGCGGGTTTCATCTTTGGCTCGAGTGATGAAGTGCTGCACATCGAGCAGTTGCATCGCGAGCTGCCTCCGGACGACTACGCGTCCCCGCTGTTTGGTCACCGCGGGTTGTTCCAGGCGCCCGAATGATGCTGGTGTCGAGTCTTTTCCGAGGCGGCTGATGTCTGCGAAGCACCCGATCATTTCCATCACCGGATCGTCCGGCGCCGGTACGACGTCGGTGACCAAGACGTTCGAGAACATCTTTCGGCGCGACGGGGTGCAGGCGGCCGTCGTCGAGGGGGACAGCTTTCACCGATACGACCGCGCGGCGATGAAGATCGCGATGGCGGACGCGGAACGCGGGGGCAATTCCCACTTCAGCCACTTTGGTGAAGAAGCCAATCTGTTCGCCGAGCTTGAGCAACTGTTTCGCGACTACGCCGCGACGGGGCAGGGCACGGCGCGCAAGTACCTGCACAACGACGAAGAAGCGCGACCGTACGGACAGCCTCCCGGCACGTTCACGGCATGGGAGCCGTTGCCCGACAGCGAGCTGCTGTTTTACGAGGGACTACACGGCGCCGTCGCGACGAGCACAGTGGATGTCTCGACCTTTCCGGATCTGTTGGTGGGCGTCGTGCCGGTCGTGAATCTCGAGTGGATTCAAAAGATTCATCGCGACCGGAACACACGGGGCTACTCCACGGAGGCGGTCACCGACGTGATTCTGCGGCGCATGCCGGACTACGTGCATTACATCGTGCCCCAGTTCATGCGGACGCACGTGAACTTTCAGCGCGTGCCGGTCGTGGATACGTCCAATCCGTTCATCGCGCGCACGATTCCCACGGCAGACGAGAGTCTGGTTGTCATCCGGTTCGCCAACCCCAAGGGGTTCGACTTCCCGTACTTGCTGAGCATGCTGCACGACTCGTGGATGACGCGCGCCAATACGATTGTCTGTCCCGGGGGCAAGATGGAGTTGGCAATGCAACTGATCTTCACGCCCATGGTCATGCGCCTGGTGGAGCGCCGGCGGAAGCTTTTAGGGCTGTAATCACGAAGATTTGGCCTCGGGGACCACATTTCGAGTGCGAAATCGGGTAGATTTCGGTTCCCCTCTACGAGCGACTGCTTATCAAGGATTTCGAGTTCGAAGCCGCCGGACGTCACTACTCGTGCTCGATCGTGGAGCGCAAAGGCGCCAGCGGTGGGTCATGGTGGTGGTTTTCCGTCTCCGGCGATATGCAGACGTATGCGCCGTTTCAGGCGCTGGCGGACGACACCCAGGAGTCGGTGCAGGAGCGCGTGCTCCAGTACTACACGAATCGTCTGCACCAGCTGGCACAGCCGACGCAGCGTGGATCCCACTGGGCTCGGCGCAACGTGCCGGCCAAGGCGGCGGTCACCGACCCGGCAGCGACGGCCGACGCGCCCGAAGCCGCCGTCTGATAGCAGGACCGCCGTGAGTCGACGGCGGCGCGGGGGAATTGGCGCCGCCTGACCAGCGGCCGGTGCCCAGAGGGCACTTGACCAATGCGGAATCGGGGTGAGCCCATTTCCCCCCGCCTTGCGCGTGATAGGAAGAGCAGATCGTCCGGCCACGGCCATATGCCGAGTGCCGGCGTGTTCGACCCCTCTTCCCGCGTGCACTATGTCGCAGTTTGTCACGTTCGTCTGGCCCGGCGATCTGCACCTCGATCAGCCGGGACGCGACAACCATCAGATTGCCCGCTGGATGGCCGACGACGTCTCGGCGCTCATCCGGCCGGATTTCGTTCAGTTTGCGGGCGACAACGTGCAGCATGCACGTGACGACGAGTTCGCGCTCTTCGACGAGGTCACGTCGCGGCTGACCATGCCGTGGTACGCGCTGGTGGGCGATCACGATGCCCACCACGATCCCGGTGCGCACGCCTTTCAGGCCCGATTGGGCGCGACCTACCGGGCGTTCTCCGTTCGTGGCTTTCGTTTCATCTGCCTGAATACGATGCAGGCGAAGCCGCTCGGGATGAGCACCGACCAGCTGCATTGGTTTCGGTATGAGCTGGATGCGGCGCTGCATCGCGGAGAACGGGTGGTGCTGTTCCAGCATCACTATCCGTTTCAGATCTGGGAAGACTTTCTGAGCGCCATGGGCATGGCGTCCTGGCGCAAGCTGGTGCAGACCCGCCCGATTCACGCCGTGTTTGCGGGGCACACGCACTACGGACAAATGGCGAACGACGCGCACACCGTGTACGTCGCGACCCGTTCGATCGGTGAACCGGAGGGTGGGGCGGCCGGTTACTCGGTGGTGACGCTGGCTGACGATACGCTGGCAGTGACGTACCGCACCATGGAAGACGTGGGGCCGCTCGTGCAGATCGTGGACCCGCGCCGTTCGATCCTCGCGACCACCGCATCGCATATCGTCACCGGCCCCACGACATGCCGGGTACGCACGTGGTCTGCCTCCGCGATCGCGTCGGTGCAGGGCCGGCTGGACGACGGCGACGCGTTCCCACTCACGCGCGGCACCGACGAATGCTGGCACGCACCGATTGCTGGCGGTGCCCTGGCCAAGGGCGAGCACACACTCGAGATCAGCGCCGTTGACGTCGACGGTGTCACGGGCGCGGAGCGGATCGCGTTCATGGCCGACCGCTCGGGCCGATTCAACCCGGTGCCAGCGGTCTTTCCGCCAGTCCACTTCACCAAGTTCTGCTGAGTCGATCGATCATGACCCTTCCCGCCACGGCGACCTTCCGTTCCAGCGACGTGTCTGCACCCGAGCTGCCGGAGCCCAGCTTTCTTTCGGTGCTGGTGGACATCACGCGTCGCCATCCGTTCCTGTTCATTCTGCTGTTTCTCGTACCATTGATCGTGCTGCTGGTCTCACTTGGCTTCAAGTGGCACTACGTGTTCAGCGACACGGCACACTACCTCTCGAACTTCGAGATCGACGCCAACGGGAAATGGTCCGATCCGGACATGTATTTCTCGCCCGGCATCGACCGCTACATCCGCGATCTCGATATCGCCGGTCTGGTGGGCGGTCTGGTCGGCATTTTCATCGGCTTGTACATCACCGTCACCACCGAAAAGCTCAACCGGCAGAAAGACCGCCTGAATCAGCAGGAAATGGATCGCATCAAGTCGCAGACGAGCTTGCTCGTGCAGGCAACCGATTCACTGAACACGCTCCTCGTGGATGTGAGCGGCAAGGTCAATGAAAAAGTGCAGCTGATGGAGGGTACGCGCGAAGTGCTGGGCGGCATCTCACGCGTGATCGATTCGGCGAAGTCGCAGGGCAACAACCTGCTGGTGCTGTCCAACTTTGCGCGGGTCGAAGGGATTGCCTCGTATCGCATGGAGTACGTGGCGCGCCACGCGGATCTCAAGCCGCATGAACTCAACAACGCGACGCAGTTCGACTACGGACGCAAGGCGGAGTCCTTGCATCGTGATTGTCTGGATGTCGAGAACAAGCTGAAAGAGGCGTCGTTGTATCTGCGCAGTGTGGGCACGGACTCGCGCGTGCAATTCGTCACGCTGGACGATCAGCTGCAGGGCACGACGCATCCCTTCCTTCGCTATCTCGGCAAAGTGCTGAACGATCACGTGGTAGTCGAGAGCTATCGTCCCGGCAGCACCGCCGTCATGCCCAGCCGCGAAGGCGTGCCGCACTACAAGCGATTCCTGGTGCCCGATGAATCCGGGGCCGCCGATCACCCGCAGGCGTTTCTGGTGCAGCATCTGTACGAGCAGCAGGGCAAGGCGATTCGGGAGATGCAGGAGCTGGGTGTCCGCGTCACCCGCATCGCGAAGACGCTGCCGGTGCAGCTCTACATCTCGGCACCCCCGGAGAACAAACCCGGCATCTACAAAGGCCTGTGTGTGTGCATTCTCGGCAGCGGGTCGAGCACCAGCGGCCGCGCCACGAAACTCACGGCGTTCCTGACGGATGACCCACATATCGTGGCATCCATGACCGAGTTGTTCTACGACTACGAGAACGACGCCCAGGTCGCCACACGCGAATTCGCGCGCCCCGTCATGGCCACGTGAGGGCATGATGGGGACGCTCACCCTGGTGCGGAAGCTGTACCCGTTTGTCCGCAAGTACAACGGGACGCTTTCGCTGACGCTCTTTCTCACCTTGCTGGGCGCGCTCATCTCGCAGGTGACGCCGCTGGTCATGGAGTACTCCGTGAACCGCGTGCAAGGGATGCTCGACAGTCCGGTGCCGAGCGACGAGGTGTTTCGCATCGTCGGACTGTTGGTGGCGATTCTGCTGGGGAAGGAGCTGTCGAGTCTTGGCCTGCAGCTGTGGCAGAAGTACCTGAGTGACCGTATTCGCTTCCGCATGGCCGGCGATCTGTATGACTACACGATCGCCCGCATCGTGTCCTACCATCTCTCGTTTTTTGCGCTGCCGCAGAATCAGACCGGCAAACTCGAGAAGCGCATCGACAAGGGTATCGAGAGCATCGCGAAGACGGTCAAGAACCTGTTCGTCGACATTTTGCCGATGCTGGCAACGGCGGCGTTTGCACTGGCACTGATGTACCGCAAGAACGTGTGGGTGGGCGTGGTCGCGACGATCATGCTGCCCTGCTACGCCTGGATCAGCCGGTCGCAGTCGCAGCGCCAGAAGAGCATTCGCAGCAACATTCAGCATGTGCGCGAAGAGAAGGCGCAGTCGCTCTTCGGGTTGCTGGAGTCGATGTTCGTGGTCAAGTCGTTTGTCCGCGAGGGGTATGAGACGGTGCGGCAGCAGCGGCTCAACGACCGGCTGGTGACCAACGAGATCACGCATCATCGCACGAACTACCTGTTCGACGGTCTCAAGAGTATCACCGAGCAGTTCGGCATCATGCTGGTCTTTACCGTGACGATCTATTTCGTGCTCAACCTGCAAATGACGATCGGCGCGATTCTGCTGCACATCATGCTGTTCAATAATGTGTCGGCCCCGGTGCGGCACTTGCACCGGATCTACGACGAGTACACGGAGGCGCTGGCATACAGCGAAGGGTTCTTCGCCATGATCGAAACCAACGACTATCTGCCGGCCGAGGGAGGCGTGATTCCCGAGACGGTGCACGGCACGTTCAGTTTCAGTCATGTGGATTTCGTGTATCCGAATGGCAAGCAGGCGCTCAAGAACGTGTCCTTCGAACTGCGCCCGGGACGGACCACGGCCCTGGTGGGACTCTCCGGTGCGGGCAAGAGCAGTGCGATGAATGTGCTGGCGGGATTCTACGACCCGACGCGCGGCGAGGTGCGGTTGGATGGGCGCCGTCTCTCGGAGTACGATCAGGATTTTGTCCGCTCACAGATCGGGTTGGTGATGCAGAAGAACCACATTTTCCCAGGCACGATCGCCGAGAACATCCGGTACGGCCGTCTGGAAGCGACGGATGCCGACGTGGAGGTGGCGGCCCGCAAGGCGAGTCTGCACGAGCAGATTCTGGCGATGCCGGAGGGCTATCAGAGTTCCGCGCGTGACTTGTCGGGCGGGCAGCAGCAGCGTATCGCCATCGCGCGACTGTTCCTCAAGGATCCGCCGATCATCTTTCTGGACGAGCCGACGGCAAGTCTCGACGCGATCACGACGGAACAGATCAAGGAGAGCATCGACGCCGTCAAGCAAGCGCGCACGGTGCTGATCATCTCGCACAACATCAGTCAGATCATGGACGCGGATCACATCTACGTGATGCGTGAGGGCGAGATCGTTGGGGAGGGGACACACGAGTCGCTGTACGCGTCGGGTGGCTTGTATCGCGAGATCATCGACTCGAACGCCCGCACCCTGAACATCGGGCGACTCGCCGCCACCGTGTTGCCCGCGCGTGCGGCGGTGGCGTGAGCCGGCGAACGGCTGAACTGTCAATCTGCTGAACCGCTGAACTGTCAATCTGCTGAACCGCTGAACTGTCAATCTGCTGAACCGCCAACTGCTGAATCGCGGAGACGCAGGGGGCGCGGAGGCTCGTGACGGCGAGTACGGAGCCGTTCCCTATTGCTGTGTCTTGGGAACAGCAACGGTCTGTCGGACACGGGCCTCCGCGCCCCCTGCGCCTCTGCGATTTGCTTTTGCTGTTCCTTACGCACGTCGCGGCTTAGCTGCCGCAAGCGCGTCATGGCGAACAGCTGAATCGCTGAACCGCTAACTGCTGAATCGCAGAGGCGCAGAGGCGTGCCGTCGGCAAGTGCGGAGCCATTCCCCATTTCTTTTGCTTGGGAACAACAACGGCCTGTCAGGCACGAGCCTCCGCGCCCCCTGCGCCTCTGCGATTTGCCGTTGCCGTTCCTCTCGCACGTCGCCGCTGCCCTGCGACATCGCTACCGCGAAACGCTTTATCGCAGAGACGCAGAGGCGCAGAGACGCAGAGGCGTGCCGTCGGCAAGTGCGGGGCCATTCCCCATTTCTTTTGCTTGGGAACAACAACGGCCTGTCAGGCACGAGCCTCCGCGCCCCCTGCGCCTCTGCGATTTGCGTTTGCTGTTCCTCGCGCACGTCGCCGCGGCCCTGCGACATCGCTACCGCGAAACGCTTTATCGCAGAGACGCAGAGGCGTGCTGGCGGCAAGTGCGGAGCCATTCCCCATTTCTTTTGCTTGGGAACAACAACAGCCTGTCAGACACGGGCCTCCGCACCCTCTGCGCCTCTGCGATTTGCATTTGCTGTTCCTCGCGCACGTCGCTCGATTCATTCGTGCGCGCTGCAGCGCTGCCAGGCGCTCGAACGATGCTGGCTATTTGAGCGAGAGCGACCCAACCGGCCGGATGCTTGTGACGCGCCAGCCGCTGCTGCTTTTCTGCAGTGACGCGGTGAAGCGCGCTGACCGCTTCTTGTTGGCGCCGAAGGGGGAGCGGACGTTCACGTTGGCGTCGATGGTGGCGGTGGCCTGGCCATCCTGTACGTCGATATCCGGGGAACCGACGGCGCTCGCCGAGACGCGGCCTTCTTTGGCGAGGGCCAACCACTCGCTCCGGCTGTCACCTTGGAGCAGGGCGGATGCGGTGCTCTGATCGCCGAGATCGGACAACGCGTTACTGAGGGCGCGCGCAATGTTGGCGCGCGCGGCGGAGGCGCTTTCGACGACGGGTGCGTCGACAACGACCGGCGTGGTGCCCGCCGTCTCGCCACCCGTCTTATCAGTTCCTCGGCCCGTGTTTCCTTTGTCCGCCGGCGGCGCCGGCGTGGGCGCCGGTTCTGTGCGTTCGCTTCCCGATCCGCCGCCCGAGGGTGGCGTTGTTGGCGGTTTCTTCGTCTGCGCGGGCGGTGTCGGACGCGTGCCGCCGCTTCCTTGACCGCTGCCGTCGCCCACCGGATCGCTGGCGGGCGGAAGATCAGTGCGCTGGATGATGAGTGAGCTGGCGTCCTCGCGCGCCGGTGCGGTGGCGCCCTGTGCGATCGCCGAGTCTCTGCGTGGAGCGCGCGACGTATCTGCGGTCACGCGTGCCGAGTCGGCGACCGGCGCCGGTGAGCGCCAGGTGCGGACCGCGACGGCGGCACCGACAAAAATGGCGCCGGCGACGGCGTAGGTTCGCCAGTCGCGCACAAGCGGCGCACTCGTGTGTGGCTGCGTGTGTGGCTGCGTGTACGGCTGCGCGTGTGATGCGGTGACACCGACGCCGGATTCGTCGGTCGCACCAGCCAGACGGGTTTCGGCCACCGACGGATCGCGTGCGTCGGCGAGTCGCGTTTCCTGGACCGGCGTATGCGAACTGGCCAAGCGTGTCTCGGCGACCGGCGTGTGCGCTCGCTCGGACGGCGCCGAAATCTCCCGCGGTTCCGGCGGTGTAAAGGCACGTGGCGGCGTGGAACCGCCGCTCAGGCGCGTCGCCGGGATCGGTCGACGCAACGGCGCATTCAGCGCGTGCATCGTGTCCTCGAGCTCTTGCGCAAAGGCCACCGCGTTCGGGAAACGCTGATCGGGCTGCGTCTCCATCGCCTTCATCACGAT
>JAGNMU010000574.1 GCA_017991005.1 Gemmatimonadaceae bacterium
CGTGTCGTGTTCGGTGTATGAGGGCACGTTTCATGACCCGCGCTATCGCCCATCCGTGACGCAGCAGCGGCTGGTTGAAGCGGGGTGGCTGGGGCGCAAGTCGGGGCGCGGGTACTATCGCTACGACGCAGAGGCGCCCGCCCCGGCGCCGGTGATGAATGCCACGCTCGGTCAGCAGATTGTCGACCGCGTGCTGGCGATGCTCGTCAACGAGGCCGTGACCGCGCACGAATTGGGGATCGCCTCGCGGCCGCATATCGAAACGGCGATGACCACCGGGGTCAACTATCCGCGTGGTTTGCTGGCGTGGGGCGATCTGATCGGCGCGGGAGAAATTCTGCACCGGCTCGAACGACTGCAGACCCGGTACGGCGACCCGCGCTATCGGCCATCACCGCGCATCGCCGAGATCATCGCGGGTCAGGGGACGCTGCTCAATGGCTGACCACGCGTGTTCCGCGGCGTTTGCCTCACCTCGCGCACTCGTCGACCATCTCATGGTGCGGGATGCATTTTCGCGGTGGCTCGGCATTGAGGTGCTCGAAGCCGAGGTGGGGCGATCGGTGCTGCGTATGACTGTGCGCGACGAGATGGTGAACGGTTTTGGGACCTCGCACGGCGGTATCGTGTTTTCACTGGCCGACAGCGCGTTCGCGTTCGCGATCAACTCGGGTGGGCTGCTGAGCGTGGCGATCGACTGTCTCGTCAGTTTTCCCGTGGCCGTGCGTCCGGGCGATGTGCTTACGGCAGTGGGCATCGAAGACAGCACCAGCAACAAACTGGCTTTCTGCGTGGTGACCGTGCGCAACCAGCGCGACGAGATCGTCGGCCATTTCCGCGGCACCGGCTATCGCACGCAGCGTCCGCATCTTCCGCATTCCGAGAGCGACTCCTGATGTCCTCATCCGCTGCACACGCTTCCGCACACGTATCCGCGGGCTCTTCCGACGCGTTCATCATCGACGGCGTACGCACGCCGATTGGCAATCTGGGTGGCAGTCTCAGCCCCGTGCGCGCGGATGATCTCGGGGCGCACGTGATCGCGTCGTTGCTTGCGCGACATCCCACACTCGACGCGTCGGCAATCACCGATGTGGTGATGGGGTGCGCCAATCAGGCCGGCGAAGACAACCGCAACGTCGCGCGCATGTCGCTGTTGCTGGCGGGCGTGCCGTTCACGGTGCCCGGTGAAACGATCAACCGATTGTGCGCGTCCGGCCTGAGCGCGGTGGCGAGTGCCGCGCGATCGATCCGGAGCGGCGAAGGCGATCTCTTTGTTGCTGGCGGTGTCGAAAGCATGACGCGTGCGCCGTTTGTCATGTCGAAGGGCAGCGCCGCGTTTGCGCGCGATGTGCAGCTCTTTGACACCACGCTCGGCTGGCGCTTTGTGAACGGGGCACTGAAGTCGCGCTACGGCACCGATTCGATGGGCGAGACGGCCGAGAACGTGGCGGAGATGTACGGCGTGTCGCGCGAGGCGCAGGATGCGTTTGCGGTGCGCTCGCAGCAACGGGCGGCGGCCGCACGCTCGGCCGGGCGGTTCGCGGTGGAGATTGCGCCACTGTCGCTGCCACAAAAGAAGGGTGATGCGGTGGTCGTCTCGGGCGACGAGTTTCTGCGGCCCGACACCACGATGGAGACGCTGGCGCGGCTCAAGCCGGCGTTCCGGGCGGGTGGTTCGGTGACGGCGGGCAATTCGTCCGGACTCAACGATGGCGCGGCGGCGCTGCTGGTGGCGTCCACCGCGGCGGTGCGTGACCACGCGCTGACCCCGCTGGCGCGCATCGTGAGCAGCGCGGCGGCGGGGGTGGAGCCGCGCATCATGGGGATGGGGCCGGTCCCGTCGTCGCGTTTGGCGCTCGCACGCGCGGGTCTGACCATCGACCAGATGGATGTGATCGAACTCAACGAAGCCTTCGCGGCGCAGGGGCTGGCTTGTCTGCGCGAACTGGGCGTGGCTGACGACGACCCGCGCGTGAACCCCAACGGCGGAGCCATCGCTCTGGGTCATCCGCTTGGCATGAGCGGGGCGCGTCTGGCGCTCACTGCGGCGCGCGAACTCGAGGCGCGGCGGGGGCGATATGCGCTGTGCACGATGTGCATCGGCGTGGGGCAGGGGTTTGCGATGATTCTGGAACGGGTGTGACGTCCAACGGATAGCTTGCGGGCGCGAGGCGCGGTGGACGGCGCGGGTGAGGTGAACGGCGAGGGCGAGGTGAACGGCGAGGGCGCGAAGCACTTCTGAACGCGAAGCTCGCGGAGGAATAGGGAGCTTGCGCGGCGCGTGCTTCGGATGCCGTGCGGGTTCGTGGATGTGCTGTTTTCTTTTTTGGTTGATGGTGCGTGTGTTGGATCACGTTGGATCACGTTGTATCGCGTTGTATCGCGTGACGCGTGTTAGGACCTGCGCTTATCACACGCTGCTTGACGTTGTGCTGTTCTTCGTGCCCTCCCTGTTCCTCTGCGATCTTCGCGTTCAGACGTGCTTCGCGTGCTCTCGCAGTTCTCAACCTCGGCGTGCTCCCGCAGTTCTCACCCGGTTCAAGTATGATCTACGAGTTCGACGGTTTTGTACCGGTCATCCATGAGTCGGCGTTTGTGCATCCGCAGGCGGCGGTCACGGGGAATGTGATCATCGGTCGGGATGTGTACGTCGGGCCGGGGGCAGCGATCCGCGGGGACTGGGGCGGCATTGTGATCGAGGATGGCTGCAACGTGCAGGAGAACTGCACGGTGCACATGTTTCCCGGTGTTGTCGTGATCCTCGAGGCCGCTGCGCATATCGGTCATGGGGCCATTGTGCATGGCGCGCGGATCGGCGCCAACGCGCTGATCGGGATGAACGCGGTGATCATGGACAACGCCGTGGTCGGGAGCGGCTGTGTCGTGGGGGCGCTCTGTTTTGTGCCCACCGGCATGGAGATCCCGCCACGCAAGGT
>JAGNMU010000117.1 GCA_017991005.1 Gemmatimonadaceae bacterium
GCACACCATCGGTTTTTGGTGGAGCGTCGCGAGTCTCAACTACTTCATGGGTTACACCGACCAGATGGCCCAGCAGCGAATCACGGATCTCATGCGCTACACCACCACGTACATCAAGGACAAACCGCGCGTGACAAGTGTGCTGTTGTCGCCGGAATCGCGTCGGGCAATCAAGTTGACCGAGCAGGAGCTGCTGACGCCGGTCACACGTCCAGTGGTGCGCCCGTGATGACCCGTTGTACGCGAAACATCACGGCGTTGGCGCTGCTGTGCACGAGCGGATTGCTGCCGCTGGCGCCGCACGCACTCGACGCGCAGGCGACGACTACGCGCCCGCCGGTCACGCGTCCTCCGGCGACACGTCCAGCGGCGCGCCCGCCGGCAGCGGAGCCGGCACCGGCCGAGTCGGCGGACTCGCTCACCACCAAGTTCGAGGTGGCCGGTATTCCCGTGATTCTGCGACGGGTCGGTGCCAACAACGTCGTCGCGGCGAATCTGTATCTGTTGGGCGGTGCCCGGCAGCTCACGACGGCAACACAGGGCATCGAGAATTTTCTGCTCGAAGCCACGGAACGTGGCACGGCCAAGTATCCGCGCGATGTGTTGCGCAACAAGATGGCGCTGCTCGGCAGCGCGATTGGCATCAGCCCTGGCGTCGACTGGACCGTGATCGGTCTCCGGTCCACTGTCGCCAACTTCGATTCGACCTGGGCGATTCTCGCGGACCGACTGATCGCGCCGACACTCAATCCGGCCGAAGTGGAGCTGGTGCGCGAGCAGTTTGTGACGGGCGTACGCCAACGCAAGGACAGCCCGGATGCCCTGCTCAACTACCTCTCGGACAGTATCGCGTTTGCGGGGCATCCGTATGCGCTCGATGTGATCGGCACCGAAGCGACACTCAGCAAGTTCACTGTCGCCGATCTCAAGGCGTATCGCGCCGAGCAACTGGTGACGTCGCGCATGCTGCTGGTGGTGGTTGGCAACGTGTCACGCACGAAGGTGGAGAAGCTGGTGCGCGAAAGCATTGGGCGCCTGCCGCGCGGCGCGTACACGTGGTCGCTGCCCACCGCGCCTGCCGAGCAGAAGGGCGCGTATATCACTGAACGCAAGGCGCTGCCGACGAACTATTTGCAGGGCTATTTCCACGGTCCGTCCGCCAGTTCACCGGATTATGCGGCGTTGCGACTGGCGTGTGCGGTGTTGTCTGGCCGTCTGTTCAACGAAGTCCGCAGCAAGCGGAATCTCACCTACTCGGTGAACGCGCCGTTTGTGGAGCGGGCGCTGTCGATGGGTGGACTCTATGTCACCACCACCTCGCCCGACGAGGTGCTCAGCATCATGCTCGACCAAATCCGCCAGCTCAAGGAAGGCGAGATCACCACGGACGGTCTCGAGCGGTTGGTGCAGCAATTCATCGTGACGTACTTCCTCGACAACGAAACAAACGCCGACCAAGCGAACATGCTGGCGCGCGCCGAGCTGTTTCAGGGCGACTTCCGTCGTGCCGGTGCGTTTGTTGATGAACTGCGCGCGGTCACGCCGTCAGACATCCGGATGGCGGCACGGAAGTACATGACGAATGTGCGATGGGCGTACGTGGGTGATCCGGCGCGTGTGACGCCCGCGCGGCTGTTGCGTTTCTGATTGCACCGATGTGAACGCGTCCGCATCGCCGTTTGGCGATGCGCGCCGCTACCAGCGCGAGAAGACCGTCCAGACCAGCAGCATGCCGCAGCGTGGTGCATCACCGAACGAATACTTGAGCGGCATGCCGGCGACGCCCGCGTAGTACTCGATGGCCAACACGTCACGTGGGTTGAGCGCGTCGAGTGTGAGACTCGGTCCCGATGGCATCGTGGCCGCGCCGGCGCGAGGAATGGTTGAACTGCCGCCGCCGCCCGATTCGGGGAAGCCGTCGAGGACAATCAGCGGCTGACAGCCATACCGACGATTGTCGACGACCAGACCGCCACTACCCCGTCTCACATTGAGTCCGGCAATCTGCTGCAGCGCGGCTGCCATATCGGGTCGTTTGGCGATCTCGGCCTGATTTACATACCGGCCGAACCCGTGCCGCTGCCGCGCGAGATATTCGGCTTGATCGCTGCCGAGTCGGCGTACCCCACGCACATTCACGGTCGCGAGCACCGTCGACTGCGGTAACGTGAATGACTCCTCGAGCGGTGCCTCGCCGGTGACGTCGATCATCCGATACAGGGCACCGCGGCCGACCTGACGCACGCTCAACTCCTGTGTGCCCAGCGGCACTCCGGTGAATCGATAGACGCCCAGCGAGTCGGTTCGCGCGGTGCGATCACTGGCCAGCAGCACCACGAGTGCATTGACCAGCGGGGCGCCCTTTTCATCGCGCACGGTCCCGCGGATCATGCCGCTGCCGTTGCTGCGAGTCGCGCCGGTGGCCGAATCCACGAGAAACTCATCGCTGACGTAGAGATCGCGCCGGAGCACCCGCGCTTCGCCGATCACCGTGGCGATCGAACCGCTTGCAGACGTTGCGGAGGCAGCCTGCGACTGCAGCGCCAGATCGTCTGGCAGCCCGCAGCGGCCGTAGTTGCCTACACTGTCGGTGGTGGCCTGACGCATCACACGCAGCAGTTGCGGGCCGGATGAGGCATCCATGGCGTACCAGCTGAACTGCACGCTCACGCCCGGCGCCGGACGTCGTGTGCGCGCATCGTAGACGGTGCCGAAGACGATGGCGCTGTCTTTGGTCGCGACCTCTGCTGGTGCGCACACGGAGCGGTACAACGTCTGGAACGACGGGGTGGCGAGTGCGACGCGTTGATCGCCTTCGCGCACGTCGAGGTTGCGCGCAAAACCAAACAGGCCGATCGAATCCAGTGCGGGCGCTGAGAATGTCAGTCGATGTGCGCCGATGGGGACACGGTCGATCGTGAAGGCACCACGTCGATCCGTCTGCACCACGCGGGCCGGGGATTCGAGTTCAACGACCGCGCCAGCGATCACCGCGTGGCTCAGACTGTCGTAGACGGTGCCGCGAATGGTGCCGTACGCACGCGACGCCGGCGCGGCTGGTTGGGACGCCCTTGCGGCGACAGAGGCAAGGAGCATGGCAATCACAATGGACCTGAGCATGAGTGCCAATGATACGGTCGGCCCACGTGTTCACAACCCCGTCCGTGTATCTTGTGGACCGATGCCCGGCATTTCGCACACTGTCCTCTCGATCGATCTGGCCCTGACATCGTACCGCGATGTGGGCGTGGCCGTCGTTCGCAGCGCCGCTGACGGAACGATTCACGCCCGAGTCGTCGATGTGCCACTCGAGGGCCGGCCGAGCGTCGCCGCATTCGTGGAGTGGATTGAATCGCGGTGCCAGATCGAATCCATCGCCGGCATCGCCATCGATGGTCCGTCGGCATGGCGTGCGCCTGGTGGCCGATCCACGTCTACGTCGCAACACGCGCGTGCGGCGGAAGCGGTCCTGCACACGCCGGGGAAGACTGGTCTGCCACCCGACGGGGTGAAGCCGAGCACGTATCTGGGCTTCACCCAATTGTCCGTCGACCTCTTCGCGATGCTCGCGGGCCGTGGGTGGACGTTTCCGCACGAACTCGGCGCCGTGCCGCCGCGCCTTCTGGTCGAGACCTTTCCCACGGCCGCGTGGCGGGGCCTCCGCTTGGCGCCGCTGCCCGGGAAAGCCAAAGCGCGTCGCGACGTGGGGACGGTGCCGCTGTGGCTGGAGCGGCTGTCGCAGCGCCTGCCACTGCACACGGTCGGCGTCGTTACACACGACCAGCTCCAAGCGGTCGTTGGCGGTATTGCGCCAGCGTGGTGGATGGCCGGATTGGCATCGCGCGTCGCGCTCAGGGGAGCGCCGGCATTCCGGTCGGAATCACATTGGTACGAGGGCTTCATCATTGTGCCCGATTTCGACGGCAATCCGCGTCCGGGCGATTGACGCGGCGATCCCGGCGCGTAGAGTAGACAGGATCTCACCCTCCTCCCTCCGCGACCACATGTCCACTCCCGTTACGCGCCGCGACTTCGTCGCCACCTCCGGTACGCTCGCCTTTGGCGCGATGATCGTGCCCCGCTCGGTTCTTGGCGGTCCCGGCTATATCCCGCCGAGCGCCAAGTTGAACATCGCCATGGTCGGCATCGGCGGCATGGGAATGAGCAACATGTCCCAGGTGCTGAGCGAAAATATCGTCGCGGTGTGCGACGTGGACATGGCGTATGTGGAGCGCTCACTGCAGGGGCGACTCAAGCCGCGTCAGGGTGAGCCCAAGCCGAATGATGTGCTGCTCGGTGAGACGTACACGAAGGCGGCGAAGTACGATGACTTCCGCAAGATGCTCGAACAGCAGAAGGACATCGATGCCGTCATGATCGCCACGCCGGATCACATGCACGCCACCATTGCGTTGGCCGCGATGCAGATGGGCAAACACGTGTACGTGCAGAAGCCGCTCGCCTATTCGGTGCACGAAACGCGTCTGCTGTCCAAGATGGCCGCCTCCAAGCCGAATCTGGCGACGCAGATGGGCAATCAGGGTCACTCGATGGAAGGCTCGCATCGTATCAGCGAGGTGATCAACGCCGGTCTGCTTGGTAAGATCCAGGAAGTGCATGTCTGGACCGATCGTCCGGTGCGCTACTGGGCGCAGGGGATTCCGCGTCCGCGTGCGGCCAACGCGGCGGCGCCCACCGCGCCGCCGAATACACGTCCGCAGTGGAACATGGGAACAGTGGACAACGCGGTGCGCGCAATGATGTCCAGTCAGGATATGTCGCCACCACCGGGGATGAACTGGGATCTGTTTCTCGGTGCGGCACCCGAGGTGGCATACCATCCCGCGTATCATCCGTTTGCGTGGCGCGGCTGGATCGACTTTGGCGTTGGTGCAATCGGCGACATGGGCGCGCACCTGATCGATCAGCCGTACACGTCGCTTGGTCTCACCTATCCCACCAGCATCTCGGCCTCGTCGAGTCCGTGGGGTGGTGGCGCGCAGAATCCGGCGACGTATCCGATGGCGACGATGGTGCAGTACGAGTATCCCGCGGTGGGCAAGCGCGGTCCGGTCAAACTGTTCTGGTACGACGGTGGCCTGATGCCGCCGCGTCCGGCGATGCTCCCCGACGATGCGCCGATGACCAACCCCGGCAGCGATGGCGGCGGCGGCGTCTTCGTGGGCGAGAAGGGGATCATGTTCTACGAAACGTACGGCAACAAACCGCGCATCTATCCCGAAGCGGTGGCCAAGAAGGCGGAAGCGCTGCCAGTCACGTTGCCGCGCGTGACCACATCGCACGAGATGAACTGGGTGGGTGCCGCGAAGGGCGAGAACAAGGCGAGCTCGCCGTTCTCGCAGGCGGCGCCGCTCACCGAGACGATGCTGCTGGGCATCGCCGCGCTTCGTGCCGGCCAAGGTCGCAAGATTCTGTACGACGGCGCCAACATGCAGATCACCAACGCGCCCGACGCGAATCAGTATCTCACGCGCGTCTATCGGAAGGGTTGGGAACTGTGATCGTACGCCGACGTCCGCTGGCGCTGGCCATCATGGCCGCGCTCAGCGGCGCGGTGGTGTCCGGGCAGGCCGATGCGCAGGCCACTGCGCAGGCGGGAAGCGGCGCAGGGACCGCAGCATATGCCGTTACGAGCGCTGCGCCCGCCGGTTTTGATCGTGCGCTCGCACAGAAAGTCGCGCTCGAACATCTCCGGCGCCTGATCGCCATCAACACACAGAATCCACCGGGCAACGAACTCAAAACGGCCCAGTATTTCGATTCGGTGTTTGCCACCATCCCCGGCGTGGAACGTCACGTGCTGGAATCGGGGAATGGCCGCGCCAACTTTGTGGCGCGCCTGCGTGCGCCGCGCGCCACCAAACGTCCCGTGCTCATCATGGGGCACATGGATGTGGTGAACGTCGACAGCGCGAAATGGATCACGCCCGCCTTCACGCCCACGCTGCGTGATGAAGATGGTCTGCAGTATCTCTACGGCCGCGGCGCCATCGATGACAAAGGCATGCTCGCCACGGCGACGGCCGCGATTCAGCAGTTGGCGTTGCAGCGCGACCGACTGGATCGTGACGTCATCTTTCTCGCCACCGCGGCGGAAGAAGGCGGCCCGGAGGTCGGCATCGACCTGATGATCGAAAAACACTTCGATCTGATCAAGGACGCGGAATTCGCGCTCAACGAGGGCGGCCGCGTGCGTGTCGCCGACGGACGTGTGAAGACGGTGAATATCCAAACCACCGAGAAGGTGTCGTACAATGTCGTCGCAACGGCCAAGGGCACCAGCGGCCATGCCTCGGTGCCGCTGCCGGACAACGTGCTGGCCGCGCTGGCGCGTGCGGTGTCGCGCGTGGACGCGTGGAAGGCACCGGTCAAGCTGAACGAAACCACGCGACTCTACTTTGAGCGGCTCAGTCGCATCGAACCGAATGCGGCGTTCAAGACGGCCATGGTCGCTATATCCCGCCCCGGCGCGTCTGCGGCGCAGATCAACGCCGCTGCGGCCGTGCTGTCGAAAGAGCCACTGCACAACGCGGTGTTGCGCACGGGGCACTCGCTGACGCTCATGAATGGTGGCATTCGCAACAACGTCATCCCGTCTGAAGCATCGGCGACGTTCAACACGCGGGTGTTGCCCAACGACGATGTGAACGCGATCGTCGCGGCGTTCAACCGCGTGGGTGCCGAGAAGCAGGTGACGTTCGCGCTGACCGGCGAGCCCAGAGTGTCACCGCCGGTGTCACCGGTGTCGACGGCCCTCTATCGCGCCATGGACGAGTCGGCGATGGCGATGGTGCCGGGCACCACGGTCATCCCATTCATGTCCACCGGCGCCACCGATGGCGCCGCACTGCGCGCGAAAGGCATTCCGACCTACGGCATTCTCCCCATGCCACTGCCGATGGTGGACGAACTGCGCATGCACGGCGACAACGAACGCGTGCCCGTGCCGGCGTTGGGGTGGGCGACGGAGTTCTTGTATCGCACGCTGCAGCGCGTGACGAGCGCGGGCGGCGGGGCGGCCGTGCCCTAGCGCTTTCGACACAACGGCAACGGCATTTTACCACAAAGAACACAGAGGCACAGAGGAAGCGCTCCGGCCATCACCCTCTGTGCCTCTGTGCCCTCTGTGGTGAAAAAGCGGTTACGAATTCCGCTCAAGCCGAGCCAGTCGTGCTTCGATGGATGACCGTCGGAATTCGGTTGACGTGGCATCGAGCACCGGGAGCGCAGCGTTCACACGCGTCTCGTGGGGCACGGAGCGTAGGGTTGCTGGCAAGCTCCGGCGGGAGCTCCTTGATCGCCACGAGCCGATCAAGCTGGACATCCCGCGCCAGATGCACCGCGCCCATGCCACCCCGGCCCAGCAGACGGCTGATCTGATACCGACTGGCGAGACGCGCATGAATATCCGACACTTCGGTAGGCGTGGTCATCGCCCATCTGTCACCGGCGGGGCTACTGGTCGGCGAGCTGCATATCTCTGGAGTGAACACGACGCATGATTCCAATTGACCTTGATGTGGTGACCGTCGAAAGCCTCGACGGTGCCCGCGCGATCATGGCGCTCGATGGCGGCCATGTGCTCTCATGGACACCGGCCGGGGAGACCGACGAACGCCTGTTTGTGAGCGAGCGCAGTACCTATGGCCCCGGCAAAGCCATCCGCGGTGGCATTCCGGTGATCTTTCCCCAGTTCGGCCCCTTTGGCGACCTGCCGCAGCACGGGTTCGCGCGCGTCAGCCGATTCACCGCAGAACCGATCGCGCACGATCCATCACGCATGCGGCTCAGGTTGCGCGACACCGACGCGACCCGGGCGTTGTGGCCGTTTCAGTTCGACCTTGAAATCGATGTGCACATCGAAGCCCGGTCGCTGGCGCTCACCATGACGGTGCGCAACGTCGACATGGAGTACGCGGACTTCACGGCCGCTTTTCATCCGTACTTTGCCATGCGCCACGCCTACGCAGCGACAGTCGCTGGTCTCGCGGGGGGCAGTTATCGCGACGCCCTCCGTGACGGGGCAGTGGCAGACGAAGACGCGCCCGTCCTGGCGATCACCGGACCACTCGATCGCATCTACTTCGAGGCACCAGACCGGCTGGTCATTCACGATGGCGAGCGACAACTCATCATCGAGAAAACTGGATTCCCCGAGGCCGTCGTCTGGAATCCGGGCGTCGATGGCGTGCGATCACGCACGGACTTCGCCGACGGCGATGAGCAGCGCATGCTGTGCGTGGAAGCGGCGCGTATTGCCGTGCCGGTGCGACTGGCCCCAGGTGATGTGTGGTCCGCTACCCAGCGCATGACGGCCGGGTAGCGGACAGGACATCGCCCGACCGGTTACGGTGTCACGGGAATCTTTCGCGGAAACAGCGTGGGGCGATTGGCTGCGTGATACACGAATGAGGCGATCACGGCCGCGTTCAGTTTCATGTCTGCATCCTGCACGCGTTCGTACGTATCCATGTTGGAGTGGTGCGTGCGCGTCCCGTACTCGACCTCATCCTGAATGAACTGAAAGCCGGGCAGGCCAATGCCATCGAAGGACAGATGGTCCGTGCCGCCGGTATTCGCCAACGTGACGGTCTTCACACCCTTGTCCGCGAACGGTTTCATCCAGGCGTTGAAGATCGGCGCGGCGGCGGCGTTGCCCTGTTCGAAGACTCCGCGGATGGCGCCGGTGCCGTTGTCGAGGTTGAAATACGCGGAGAACTTGGCGGCGTCGGCAGACAGTGAATCGCGCGTGCCGAAATGCTGGCGCACCCACGCCCGAGAGCCGATCAGACCCTGCTCTTCGCCGGTCCAGAGCGCGATGCGGATCGTTCGCTTGGGCTTGAGGCCCGTCGCTTTGAGAATGCGCACGGCCTCGAGCATCGCGGCAGATCCGGCCGCATTGTCGGTCGCGCCCGTGCCGGCATGCCACGAGTCAAAGTGTGCGCCCAACATCACCACCTGATCCTTGAGCACGGGGTCGGTGCCGGGAATCTCCGCGATGATGTTGAACGACGTCAGATCGGCGTCGTAAAACGTGTTCCGGATATCAAGTTCGATCGACACCGGAATGTTCTTTTCCAGCGTGCGCAGGATCCGCCCGTAGTGCTCGATGGCGATCGTCACCACTGGCGTGGTGGCCGGCGTTTTGGGATCGCGCGACGCGCCGTTCGGAGTAAACACCGTTCCGCCGTCGCCGCGCCCGGGTTCGAGAATGGCGCCGACCTTTTCGTCTTCGATGAACGCCCGTCGGCGGACCGCGATCGCCTGCTGCGCCTGCAGCTGGCGCTGTGCGAGACTGTCGGCCGCCGTCCGCGGTCCCGATTGCCGCGGACCGGTCGCCGCGGGCGTCGGCATCGGCGCCGCCGCCATCCGTGCGAGATCGTCGTCACTGCGCCGCGAGGCCAGCGGCGCAAAGCGCGGGTCCACCGCCCGCATCGGCGCCAGCATCACGATCTTGCCCGCCAACTTCCCTTTGAAGCGCGCGAAGTCCGCCTCGCTGTCGATGCGCACGTACACGATGTCGCTCTTGATCAATCCGCTGGTGCCGGGCGTCCACGCCTGGGGATAACCGATCACGGCAAAGGGGACCGGCGCCGTCACCTGCGCGTAAAACTTGTCATTGGTCCATCCGCGACCGAACGGGAACGACTCGAGATGGATATTGGCGAGACCCCAGCTCTTGAGCTGCCCCATCGTATACTCGGCCGCTCGCCTCGAAATCGGCGAACCCGTGAGGCGAGGCCCGTGCACGTCGGTGAGGTACGACATCAGCGTCATCACCTGCGAGCGATTGAACGCTTCGTCGCGAATCTGATTGACCGCGGCCGCATCAACCGGCTCGTCCTGTGCGTACAGCGCGGTGGCCGACAGCGGTGCGCCCAGGAGTGACACCCCGCAGAGTGCCGTGGCGAACCAGCGGCGGGAACGCGGCCGGGTGCCGGGACGCGACGAAGTCGGACGGGTCGTGGAATCGTGAGGCATGAATGCTCCGGTGGGAGTGCGCCAACGCGGGCGCCGGGGAGGTTTCTGAGGTTAACGCGCCGGCGCGCCGGCGCGCTGCGCGAGTACCCGCCGAACGTCGTCGAGCGAAACACCAGCGGCGCGCAGCGCGACCAGCGCATGGTACACAAGGTCAGCGCCCTCCTCGGCGGCCCGCTCAAGATCGAGATCGACGCAGGCCACGGCCAGCTCCACGGCCTCTTCTCCGAGCTTCTTGAGTCGCAGGTTGCGGTCACCGAGCAGCTTGTGCGTGTAGCTCGTGCCGTCGCTTGCGGTCGCGGCGCGCGCGGCGATGGTGCGATCGAGCACCCCCAGTGCGTCCGCCCCGAGTGCGTCATCGCGAAAGCACGACGTGGTGCCCTCGTGGCACGCCGGACCGGCGGGTCGTACGCGGGCCAGCACCGCGTCTCGATCACAGTCGGCCGACAGCGAGACCACTCGCTGCACATTCCCGCTCGTGCCGCCCTTGTGCCAGAGCCCGCGGGTTCGCGACGTGTAATGCATTTCGCCCGTGCTGATCGTGCGCGCGATCGCGTCGCGATCGGCGTGTGCCACCATCAGGACCACGCCACTGTCGGCGTCCTGCGCGACGACCGTCACGAGTCCGTTGCTCTTGCTGAAATCGAGGGTGTCAGGATCGAACCGCATCGTGGTCACAGGCACTGTCCCGCATCGCGACGAACCACGGTTTCGGGTCCCAGCTCAGGTTCCAGCAGCAATGCGCGGGCCGCATCGCCAACGGCCGCATTGGTGGCAATGGCGTCGCCGCCAAATGCGGTGTCGATGCCCTTCCACGACGTGAACTGTCC
>JAGNMU010000575.1 GCA_017991005.1 Gemmatimonadaceae bacterium
GTCATGCGTATAGGCCGGAGGACTATCATATTCGTTTAGGCATATGCAAATTGCTTAGACGTATGTGATCTGTCAAACCCGCTCGGACCTTTCGAGGTTTTTCCATGTCGCGCTCGCTGCCGCTCCAGGAGTTCGTTCCGACAATACCCGCAACGGCTGACGTACGCCTCAGCGGCACGGTGGCTGTCTTTGATCCCGCGCTCTGCTGCCCCACGGGCGTCTGTGGACCGGGCGTTGACCCTGCGTTGCTGCAAATCGCGCGCGATTTGCGCTGGCTCGAGGCGCAAGGTGCCACGGTCGTGCGTGCGGGCCTCAGTCAGGAGCCGCAGGCGTTTGTGGCCAACGCGAAAGTGAGTGGGTTGATGCAGGCCTTCGGCGACGGTGCGTTACCGGCCGTGCTGGTGAACGACACCGTGCTGGCGTATGGTCGCTACCCGTCGCGTGAAGAACTCGTTGCGGCGATGTCGTCAACACCAACGACTGCCGCGCCGGACAGCCAATCCGATTCATGTTGCGCGCCGGGCACGGGCTGTTGCTGAAGAGCTCCACGCGTCATCTCTTCTTCACGGGGAAGGGCGGCGTTGGCAAGACCACCGTCGCCAGTGCAACCGCGCTGCGCTTGGCGGAGTCGGGACAGCGCACGCTGATTGTCAGCACCGACCCGGCGTCGAATCTCGACGATGTCTTCGCGATGCGTGCCGGGACGACGCCAACCGTTGTGCCCGGCGTCGAGACGCTGTCAATCATGAATCTCGATCCGGAAGCGGCAGCGGCGGCCTACCGCGAACGCATGGTTGGACCGTATCGCGGGGTGTTGCCGGGTTCAGCGATTCGCAGCATGGAGGAACAGCTGTCCGGTGCGTGCACCGTGGAAATCGCCGCGTTCAACGAATTCACGGCGTTGCTCGCGGATCCGACGCTGACTGCGTCGTTCGATCACGTGATTTTCGATACGGCTCCGACGGGGCACACGCTGCGGTTGCTCAGCCTGCCAAGCGCGTGGAGTGGTTTTCTCGAAACGTCGAGCAGCGGAGCCAGTTGTCTGGGTCCGTTGGCCGGACTCGAACAGCATCGCACGCAATATGCGGCGACGGTGGAGGCGCTCTCCGATGCTGCGTCGACAACAGTTGTGTTGGTGGCGCGGCCCGATGTGAGCGCGCTCCGTGAAGCGGCGCGTGCCGGCAATGAACTGCGTGCCCTCGGCATCGCCAACCAGCGCTTGGTCGTCAACGGCCTGCTCACCGGCGAAATTGGCGACGACCTGCTCGCGGCTGCATTTGCCGCGCAACAGCGGGACGCGCTGGCGCTAATGCCCGCTGCGCTCGGTGTGTTGCCGCGCACCACCATCCCACTGATCGCGAACGACTTGACGGGCCTCGACGCACTGCGGCTGTTCGGTCGGGCCTTCGATGGCGCAGTGGACATGACCGATATCGCGTCAACCGCATCGGTGGGCGAGACGCCGACGGTACCGCGCGGATTCGGCACACTCGACACGTTGGTGGCGCAGTTGGCGGCCGACGGGCACGGCGTGGTGATGACGATGGGGAAGGGCGGTGTTGGCAAGACGTCGCTCGCTGCGTCGATCGCGATCGCGCTCGCCAACGCGGGACATCGTGTGCATCTGTCCACGACCGACCCTGCCGCTCACATCGCAGCCGCTGTTGGCGATCACGCGATGTCGTCACTGACGGTCAGTCGGATCGATCCCACGGTGGAGACGGCGTTGTACGCGCAGGAAGTGCTGAGCGCCGCCGACGCGGCCGCCGCGGCGTCTGGCGGTCTCGAGCCGGATGAACGTGCGCTGCTGGAAGAGGATCTCCGGTCGCCGTGTACCGAGGAAATCGCCGTCTTTCGCGCATTCGCGCGAACGGTCGAGGAGGCGCAGGACGCCTTTGTCGTACTCGACACGGCGCCCACGGGACACACGCTGCTGCTGTTGGATGCGGCGGAGAGTTACCATCGCGAAGTGGCGCGCACCGCCGGATCGCACGTGCCCGATTCGGTGCGCGCGCTGTTGCCGCGGTTGCGCGATGTGCACTACACCAAGATGCTGATCGTGACGCTGGCCGAAGCGACGCCAGTGCATGAGGCGTCGCGGTTGCAGGACGATCTGCGCCGAGCCGGGATCGAGCCGTTCGGGTGGGTGGTGAATGCGAGCCTGGCTGCGAGCGGCACCAGACATCCACTGCTCGCCGCCCGCGCGGCGTTGGAAGTGCCGTACCTCACGGCGGTGGCCACGGCACTGAGCGCACGGGCGACACTGATCCCTTGGCAAGCGACCGTCCGTCCGTGAGCGGAGCGCCCTCGCCGAGTGACGCGGCCAATTCAGTCTCGTACCACGAACGCGGGTTGTCGCAGCTTGTTCTGCTCTTTGAACGTGGGTAGATTCCCGCGGCTGTAGTGGTCGAGTGCGCCGTACGTATCTCATCGCATTCGATCGTTGCGTCGCAGGCCGCTCACATAGCTCAGTTGGCAGAGCACATCCTTGGTAAGGATGCTTTTCTTGAAATCGCCCAGCGCTCGACGCTAGGGCGATTTTTTTATAAGTGTTTGTGTAGCAAGTAGTTAAGAAGAGAAGGCGGCGCCGCTGGGGTTTGTGCGATGATCCCGCAGGTCGCCCGGAAGGCACCCGAAAGGCCCGCAAGCGACACCTCGCATTTCCAAGGCATTTCCAAGCAGTGTCGCAAAATGGTCTGGCAGCATGATTCAGCATGAGCTGAACGCAACGATGCATCAGCGGCGTTGGAGCGGCCTTGAACGTGTGGACGAAGCCGGCATCGCCGCGATGATTTGCTCTCTAACCCATTCGCGGTGCTTCAACGGGAGGCTATGGTCGGCCCCCGGCGCACGTGTACAGCGACCGACGGCCGCAGGCGGGCCAGGTCCCGGATGCCATCGAGGGGTGCGCTTCGATCTTGGTCGCCGTGCAGGAA
>JAGNMU010000118.1 GCA_017991005.1 Gemmatimonadaceae bacterium
GTTCTTTGAGCGCTGGCAATCGCTTGCGCAGCATGTCGGGACCGTGTCGCCAGCCGCGGCCGGTATCACGGCCCTCACACTGATCATCTTGTTGTTCTGGCCGCGCGTGTCGCTCAAGGTGCCCGCACCATTCGTGGCGCTCATCGTGACCACGCTGCTCGTCCAATTCACCGGACTTCCGGTCGAAACCATTGGTTCACGTTTCGGCCAAGTCGGCGGCGGACTGCCGACGCCGCACGTGCCCCATGTGACGATGGCCCTCATCCGCGAGCTGGCCGGGCCCGCCTTTACGATCGCCTTGCTGGCGGCTATCGAATCGTTGCTGTCCGCCGTCGTGGCCGATGGCATGATCGGCGGCAAGCACCGCTCCAACATGGAGCTCGTGGCGCAGGGGATCGCGAACATGGCGTCCCCCATGTTCGGCGGCATTCCCGCGACGGGTGCCATCGCGCGCACGGCCACCAATGTGAAGAGCGGCGGACGGACCCCCATTGCCGGCATCACACACGCGATCGTCCTGCTGTTGATCGCGCTGTTTGTCGGACGACTGGCGGCGCTCATCCCCATGGCCACACTGGCGGGCATCCTGACCATGGTGGCCTACCACATGTCCGAATGGCGCAACTTTCGCGCGCAGCTTCGCGCCCCGCGTTCCGACGTGATTGTGCTGGTGACCACCTTCGTGCTCACCGTCGTCGTGGACCTCACGGTCGCGTTGCAGGTGGGCATGATCCTCGCCGCGTTCCTCTTCATGAAGCGCATGGCCGAGGTCACCAACGTGCAGGCGATGACCAGAGAATTCGTGGATTTGCCGGACGATGCCGATCCGATGGCCATCGGATTGCGCTCGGTGCCCCGCGGGGTCGAAGTCTTCGAGATCGACGGGCCCTTCTTTTTCGGCGCCGCCGAACGATTCAAAGAGGCACTCGGTGAGCTGGGCAGAAAGCCCAAAGTGCTCATTCTGCGTCTTCGCAGCGTGCCGGCGATCGACGCGACCGGCATTTCGCTGTTGCGCGATCTGCATCGCCGATCGCTGCGCGACGGGACCGTCCTGCTGTTGTCAGGCTTGGGGACCCAGCCGCAGTCGGCACTCGCGCGCGCGGGCCTGCTCGATGAGATCGGTCAGACCCGCGTCTTCGATTCCATTGACGATGCGCTGGCAGCAGCGCGAACGATCGTCGGTGCGCCGGCCGATCCGACGCACGACGATCGTCAGGTGGTGGTGAGCAATCCGACGCCGGTGTCCGGCACGAACATCAAAACAGGACCGCGTTGATGCCGAGATAGTACGTCACAAAGTCCGCGCGACCGCGAATCGGTCGCGGCGGTGTGTTGTTGTCGAAGGCTTCCTTGACGCGCGCGGCGTTCAGGTACCGGACATCATCGTGACGCATGAGTCGTGCACCGAGGTCAAGGCGCAGTTCGCGCTTCCCGCCGCGATCGTCGTTGACATCCGTCAGCCGGAACGTCGCGCCGGCGGCACCACCGTACGCGAGCACGGCATCGCTCGCGTTGGTCGTCGAACCAAATCCGTCTTCGTCGGCATCGTCGTTGGGGCCTTTCACCGAGCTCGATGTCCAGAAGGTGGAGAATCCGCCAAGCGCCGCCACGTACGGTGCGAACGGTCCAACGGTTCCGCCGATCTGCGGGCCCGCCACCATCGAGAAGATGCTGCTGGTGGTGTTGAGGTCGAGTTTCACCAGCCCACCGGCATTCGCGAGATCAATCCGCCGCGTATTGGAACCGTACGTGACAAACCCGAGATCGAGGCGGATGTGTGAAATACCGGAATCGTCCAGGCGCCACACGCCGGCGCCTCCCAGGCCCCAGCCACTTCCGGTGTTCCGCCCAAAGTCTCCCTGCGGGTCGGTGCCTTGCGCAAACAGCGAGCCTGAAAAGCGCCCGGTCAGCGCCGCAGGCGTTCGGGATTGCGCGCTGACCATGGCGGGCGTGATCACCGCGGCTGCTCCAATCATCATGTAGACCGTGCGGCGCGCCGCTCGGTGCCATTCGCGAATCGTGCTCGACATCGTGATCATAAATCGAGTACCAAGTGTCGGTGTCCGTGTCTCAGATTCCGCGTGGCTCGCAGAACATGGGGAGTTGCCCGACGCAACCGCAAACGCATGCGCGCGCCGAGTTGCCCTGTTGTACGCACGGATTCCCAGAAAGTGTCATTTCGCCAATGGTCCGTGGATCCGTAGTGCGGGCTATCGCACCACGCTCGGGTCGCCCACCGCCACCACCAGCGCCGCTCGCGCCGCCGCCAGTTTGCCTTCGAGTGACGCCAGCTTCCCGGCCTCATCAAGCACCAGTCGCTCACGCAGATTCACGATCAGCAGGGTGCTTTCGCCGTTGATGAAGCGCTGTTGCTCCGCGTCTCTGAGCTGTGTCGCGATGCCGACATTGGCGCGTTGCGCCGACAGCACGCGCTCGAGGAGGACAATGTCATTCAGCGCGATGCGCACCGCGTACGCCAGGTCACGCCGCAGCCGATCACGATCCAACCGCGCAAACTCGTATTTCTGATCGGTGCGTGCTGCTTTGCCGCGCTCCTTCAGCAACAGCACCGACGTCGCGACGTCGAGTCCGGCCTTGTAGTTCTCGCGCCACCGATCCGACGCGCCGAGCAGTCCGGCCTGATCGCGTTCCGCAATCGAGGCCACACTTGCTTCGGCATCCGGCAATAGCGCCTGACGCGCCAGCAAACGCTCGGCTGAGGCGGATGTCAGCTTGGCGTCGGCCTTTTGCAGTTCCGGATGACGTTCTCGCATGGCCGCGACCCACGCCGACAAGCGCGTCGTGTCGGTGACGGTCTGCTCGAGCCCGACCATCGATGGGACCGCATCGTCCGGCAAGGACACCGGGACACCACGCGCGTCCCACAGGAACGACTCGGCAATGAGACGGGCCGCCAGCACTTCGACGTCCGCTTCGGCAAGCGTGACGGAGCGGCGCTGCACTTCGAGCGACGCTTCCAACGTATCGATCGGTGCGCTTTCGCCGTTGCGCACGCGCTGCGCGACCGCGTCAAAGCGGAAGCGCGCGAGCCGCACGCCGTCCGTGGCAATGGTGCGACGACGGTCCGCGGCATACCAGTTGCCATAGGCCTTCGCCGCATCCAGCAGCAGCTTGTTCACCAGCCCACGCTGCTCGGCATCACCAATGTCGCGCTGGGCACGGGCGATGGTCAGCGCCGTGCGTCGCTCGTCGGTGATGAGACGCTGGCCAAGTGGAACCGTCATGCCGAGCGACAGCAGTCCCTGCTTGGGCGTCGAACGATCATCACTGGCTTTGGTGCCCGCGGTGCGTTCAAAACCGAGCTTGAGGTCGGCTCCAAGCGGCGTGGGCACCTTGAGTGCCGCATCGAGATAGGTGTAATACGGTTCGCCTTTGTACGCCTTCTGCGAGAGCGCAAACGACAACTTGGGATCGAAGGCGCCCCACGCCTCCTGCAGTGCGGCGCGGGCCTGCGCACGCACGAGCGCCGCCTGCACGGCCGCCGGATGATTCGCCTCGACTTGCGTTGCGAACTGTGCGAACGTCATCGACGACTGCGCCGGCAATGCGGTGGCCCACAGACCGACGGCGAGGCCGAACAGCCCGGCGCGACGCGATCTCACTTCTTGGCTCCGCCCGACTCGGTCTTTGGCGCGCCCTCGGTGTCGGTCACGTTGATACTGGGCGGAAAGCCATTGAGCTGTCGCCACAGTTCGAACCACACCCGCACCGTGTTGAGCGCCGCCCAGCCGTTGACGCCCGATCCAATCCGCAACAGCGCGGGCCACGGTTCGTCGTTGCGATCGGGAATGACGAGGACGCGGAATCGTCCATCGGCGCCGGCGACCTGATCGATGACGGCCACTTCGCCGCCAAACGTGCCGACCGACACACTGGGCCATCCCGAGAACTGCAGTGCCGGCCAGCCGTCGAAAATGAGGCGGACTTTGCGCCCCGCGCGCAGCAGCGGAACATCCATCGGCCGCACGAAGAGCTCGACGGCACGATTGACCGCCGTCGGTTGAATCGTCACGAGTGCATCGCCGGCTTTCACCTGATCACCAACGCCGGCCTTGACCGCTTTGACGACATACCCATCCTGCGGCGCACGCACCTTGTAGTAGCTGCGCCGAACAATCAGCGAGGTTTCCTTGTTTCGGAGTTTGCTGATTTCGCTCACTCCCTCCTGGATCTCCGCCAACGTCGTGAGGCGTTCGGCGCGTACCTTTTCGATTTTCTCACGGTATTCCGCGTCGATCCCCTGCAGGTCGACCTGCGCGTTGGCGAGATCGTTGCGTTTCTCGACGAGTTTGGCAGATGCCGCCTGCGCTTTCAGACGTGACGACTGCAAGTCGTTGAGCGACGTCAGCCCGAGTGGCGAATCAAACAACGCCTGCCGCCGTGTGTACTGGTCGCGCGCGAGCGAATCGTCGAGCGTCGCCTGTTCAACGGCGGCCGTATACTGAAGCACCTTGTTGCGCGTCTGCTGGCGTTTGAACTCCAACGACCGCTCCAGCGCATCGATCTGCGCCGCATACGCGTTCGTCTTGGCCAGTTTGTCGCGATTGCCCTGCTCTTTGGCGGCCAACTGCTCGGACGTGCGCTCGAGCACTTTGGGATCCATGTACTCGTCTTTGATCTCGCTGATCTCGACGAGCGCCGTGCCGGCGCGAACCAGCGTGCCCTCGGGCACCAGCCATCGTTCGATGCGCCCGTCGATGCGCGAGGGAAGCGTCTGCGGCCGGTCCTGCGGGGACAGTGCCGTGACTTTGCCGTACCCTTGCACGTTCTGCTGCCACGGCAGAAACAGCACCAGCACAAGCGCCAGCGCGATCCCGCCCAGCCACATCCACACGACGCGATACGACACCTGCTCTTGCAGCAGACGGGCCGTGTTGAGCGGCAACTGATCCGGCGCCTGCGAATATCCGCGATCGCCCATCTTAGCGCCCCCCCGGGACAACCGAAGACCGGCGGTCGCTATCGATGAGATAGCGAACGTACGGATCGTCCTGTAGCGCCGAGAACGGCGCCTCGGCGCTGATCGCGCCATCAACCAGGACGATCACGCGATCCATCTTCGCCAGCAACGCGGGATCGTGTGAGACCACGAGGACGGTCCAATCCCGCGACCGATCGTTGACAAGATCAACCAGACGCCGGCGATCGTCGCCCTGCAGGTTCTGAAAGAGATCGTCGATCACCAGCAGACGCGGCGCACCGGCGATCGCCTGCGCAAAGAGCAGTTTGATCGCCGTATCGTGCGGCAACCGCTTGCCGCCGTGCGTAATCGGCGTGTCGACGCCGTTGGGCATGTCCTGGATTTCGCGCGTGAGCCCCACCGCAGCAATGGCACGCTGGACGGCGTCGAGATCGATGCCGGGTCGCCCGACCGCGACGTTTTCCGCAATCGTCCCATCGAACAGATCGGATGACGACATGTACTGACCGATCTGCTCACGCAGGACGGTGCGATCGAGCGTGCGCAGCGGCTGTCCGTCAAACAGGAGCGTGCCTTCGTGCTCGCCAAGCAACCCTGACATCAGTTTGAGCAGCGTCGTCCGGCCAGCCCCTTCGTAGCCGGTGATGCCCACCCGTTCACCCGGCCGCACGGCCGCCGTGGCGTTGCGCAGAACGGCGCGAGCCCCGGGATGGTACCGATAGGTGACGTTGCGCAGTTCAAGCGACATGCCGATGGGCGACTGCGGGAGCGCCGTTCCGCCACTGTCATCAAGCGGAAGGTCGGACACGTGTCCGGCCTTCTCGGCCGACGTGAGGATATCGTAGATCGTGCTCATGCTCAGGATGAGCTTCTCAACGCCGGCCAGCACAGTCACGATGATCAACTCGGAGGCGACGAACTGTCCGAGCGAGATCTGTCGGTCGATGACCAGTTGCGTGCCGAGGATCAGAAAGCCGCCGACAACCAGTGTGCGGAAGATGACGATGGCGATCGTCTGTTGCTTGAGCACCTGAAAGTGCTGGCCGCGGTACACCAGGTAACTCGTGAGAATCTCGTCCATGCGCTGCACGCCAAGCGGTGACCGGCCGGCAAACTTGAAGGCGTGGAACGCGCGCGCCTGCTCCTCCAGCCAGTGGACGGCCCGATACTTGTACTTGGACTCCATGAGACTCGACTCGAGTCCACGCGGTCCCGACCACCACAGAATCCCGCCCAGTACGGCGAGCAACAGCACGCCGAAGAACGTGAAGTACGGGTGATAGAACGTCAGCAGCACGAGACCGGCCACCACGGTCAGCATGGCCGTCGAGGTGTCGAGCAAGAACTTGAACAGACTTTTCTGAATGTTGACCGCTTCGAACAGCCGGTTCATCGTTTCCGGCAGATCTTCCTGCATGGCGACTTCGTACTGAATGCGCGAAACGCGAAACGTGAATTCGAGCGCCAACCGCGCGAACACCCGCTGCTGGATGCGTTCGACCACCTGCAGTTGCAGGATCTGCAAGCCACCGCTGGCCATGGTGCCGACCACCACGTAGCCGATCAGAATCACGACGGGCTGCAGCACCAGCCCGCCCTGCACCAGCTGGACGATGGCGCCAACGGAGAGTGGCAGCGTCAGCGCAAAGAGTCCGGCGAGTGCCGCGAATGCGAACAGAATGATGATGTCGCGCTTGTCACGCGCCAGCAGTTGGGCCACGCGCGCAAACACATTGCGCTCTTTGCGCGGGGCCTGCGCTGCCGGCATCGAACGCGTCTCGACCATCATCTCGAGCGTCGTGCGCAGCGGATCCTGCGGCGCGGCCAATGACAGCGGTGCCAGCGCCGTTACCGTCGGACCGACCAGGCCGACAATGGCCCGGGCTACGGTGTCGGTATCGCCCACGATGGGATGCACGACGCCAGCGACATCGACCCGCACGGCGGCTGCGTCCTGGGCGCTGCGATCGACGCCCGTGATGATGACGTCGTCGTTGGCGGCCAGCAGCAACAGCGGAGCGGTGCGCGCCCGCACCGCGTCGCGCACGCCACCCGCGTCGAGCGTCCGCGTAAGGTACGAAATGCCCATCGCGCCGCCGACCGCGCGCAGGCGGTCCGCCAACGGTCCCACGTCGCGTCGCCGCGCGATGATTGTGCGCGTCTCCGGCGTCAGCTCGACGCCCAGCGACTCCGCAACCAGCAACGAAATCTCAATGTCCTGACGTGATGGCATGCGATAAGGTCTGCGGGATGACCACGGATGCGGCAAGCCTGAGCGCCGCGCCCGATAAACGAATGAGCGAGGCAGGTCGCTCCAAGACGTTTACAGTCACTTTGACCGATCACTCACACTCACTGCACCGCTGGTATCATGTGTTGTGATAGGCAATTGCAGAATATACGACTCATTCCATCGGGATTGAACCCCCCGTCCCAGCCACGGCCCCGTCGCCTTCAATTTCCCCGACCGGCCCCGCGCCGCCTGTTGCGAGTGCTACATATTGCGGTGGTACGGCGGGCCCGGTGCGCGCCGATCGACCTGCCTGCGATGGGGAGCCCGTGGTGGACGAGTACTTCGAAGACGACGCGCCCGACCAGTCCGACGACGAGCTCGATGCCGAGTTCCCACTCGGCGACGGCGTCGCCGATCTGGTGAGCCAGGTGCATTGCCCATACTGTGGCGAGCCCGTGGAGATTACCCTCGATCCCGGATCAGGGGCGCAGCAGGATTATATCGAGGACTGTTCGGTGTGTTGTCGCCCCTGGAATGTGTCGGTGACGTACCACGAGGACGGGTCGGCCGACGTGTTCGTGGATGCGAGTGACGATCAGTGATGCCGACATCGCAGATCGCCGACCCGCCCACCACGCCCGTTCCGCTCTCCTCGTTCGCGCCGCTGCTCGACTCCGCATTGACCCGGTCGGCGCACGAAGGCGCTCGCATCGTGGCGCTCCACTGGCTCCACGACCTGACCGTAGCTCGACAGGCGTGGACGCTCACGCTCGACGATGCTGAACGGAGCGCCGATGTGGTGACGCCCGAATGGAGCGCGTCCGAGGCGTTGCATCGCGCCCGTGTGGCTGTGCGTCGCCTGCGTGCCACGCTGCGCGAACATGAGAAGTCGCTCGGCGTCGAGGTCGACCGTCGCAGTCGGCGTGTGCTGCGCCGGATCGGCAAGGCAACCAATGTCATTCGCGACCGTGACGCCCAGCGCGAGTGGCTGGACGTCGAGCGGCACGCCTTGACCGATGCTGCCCGCGCAGAGGCCGACGCGATGCTCGAGGCGCTGGAGCACGAAGCCGGCGACGGCCGCGCGCTCGTGACGCGCGTCTTTGCCCGCGAGCTCGATCCGCGCGTCGAGGCGATGGTCGAACGGCTCAGTCACTTCGCGATGCCATACACGGTCGGGCAATCCGGCGTGCGTGTCACATTCGCGCGTCATCTGGCGGACCGTGTCGAACGCGGTACACTGGCACTGCAGCGCGATCTTGGCCTGGTGACCGGCGTCGACGCCCAGGACGTGTTGCATCGCTGTCGCATTCGACTCAAGCGGCAGCGCGCAATGCTCGCCCCGTTCGCGCGCGTGCATCCGGCCATTGGCGAGTGGTACGCACTGGCAACGAGCGGCCAGGACATGCTTGGGGCAATGCGCGACACGACGCTACTGGCCGAGCTGGCGTCCTCGAGGGACTTCGGCGCGCTGGCTGCCGCACTGCACTCGATTGCGCTCGGACACTACGAAGCGTTTCACCACGACTGGTGCGACAATCACCAACGTGTTGCGGACGTTGCGCAGGCGGCGGTGCACGCGTTGCACGAGATCGGCGCCGGAGCGCGTACGGTCGCTGCATCCGAGGATACCTCATCCGATACCGATCGCTCCGGCGCGCGACTCGACGACGGCATCCCGCCCGCGATGCGTTCGGTTCTCCCTATGGAGATCGAACGAAAGTATCTGTTGCATGGTCTTCCGCCCGTTGCCGCGATGGCACCATCGTGGCGTATCGATCAGGGTTGGCTGCCTGGCGAGCAGTTGCGCGAGCGGTTGCGCCGCACCACGACGAGCGACGGTCACAGCACCTGCACGCGGACCATCAAACTGGGACCGATGGGTGCGCGCATCGAAATCGAGGAGGCCACCGATGCGACGCTGTTCGAAGCGCTCTGGCCGCTGACCGCGCACGCACGGATTCGCAAACGCCGGCATGTCATTCGCGATGGCGCGCTGACGTGGGAAGTGGACGTGTTTCTCGACCGCGACCTGGTGCTGGCGGAAGTGGAACTCACCTCGGAGGCGCAGAGTGCACCGCTGCCAGACTGGCTCGCGCCGTTTGTGGTCGCCGACGTGACGCACGATCCGGCCTATCTCAACTCGGTGATGGCGCAGCGGGATGTTGCGGCACCAGACAACGTGGCGCTTTGAGGTGAGCACGTGACGATGGACGCCGTGCTGACCACACTGTTGCCCATCCGTGATCGGCGTGAGCGCGTGGTGGGATACTCGGTGTCATCATGTCCGGCGTACGAACGCAGCGGCGGCGCCGACGCTGACCTCGACGCCGAAGCACGCCGGACGCTCGAATCGGTCGGCACACTGACACGTCTCACCGGACGCAGTCTTGTTGTGCCCGTGACGCCGGGCCTGCTGCGCGATGGCGCCGTCACGCGGTTCGCGTCGACCGACGCCGTCTGGCTCCTCAGCACCGACGCACTCGACGACGCGGCCACGCGGCGGGTTGTCGAACGTCTGCTTGGCGCCGGGCTGCATTTTGCCCTGCATGGATTTCCCGACGGTGCGCCACTGCCGCCGTCGCTGATCGGGTCGACGCTGGTGCTCGATGCGTTGCGCATCACGCCGGCCCTGCTCGAGAGTCGGGTGCGCGTGCTGCTCGATGCGGGGCTCCGGCCACTTGTGCGCAATGTGAACGACCGCGCCACGCGGCACCGCGTGCTCGATGCCGGTGTGCCTTTGGTGAGTGGCCGGCCACTGACACGCGGGGCCTCCGCGCCGCTCGATAACGCCGCCGAGGAAAGTGCGATGCGTGCCCTGCGCACGTTGTCCGGCTACGCCGACGGACGGCCCGCCGATGCGGCGTTCGACAAGTACGTGCACAGCGATCCGCACCTGGGAACGGCGTTGCTCAAAACCCTCGGCTCGGCGTCGCTCGGCGTGCGCGGTCCGCGGTCGGTGTCACACGCGCTCAACGTGCTTGGACGTGACGCGGTGATGGAAGTCTTGCTCGCCGTCACCGCGCGACTACTCGCCGACGCCGCACACGACCCGGAGCTGGCCCTCACCGCGCTGCGACGCGCACGCCTGCTGGAACGACTCGGGGCCGCCGTGGACGGCGCACCGCATCCGCGGGCGCGTGCGATCGGCGGGTTGCTGTCGGTCGCTGAGTTTGCCCTTGGCGCGCCGTCCGCCCAGTTGGCTGACCGCCTGGAGTTGCCGCCCGTGCTCGCCGACGTGCTCACCGATCGCCGCAGCCCGTTGGGCATGTTGGTCGACGTCGTCGACACGATGGAATACGGCTGGTGGGATGATCTGCGATCGCGCTGCCAGCGCTTGGGGATGGCCCCACTCGTGGTCGCCGAAGCGTGGCTGGCCGCATGGCGCGCCGCACGCGATGAACTGGGCATCAGCGCCAGTCTCTGACCCTTCGACTGTTCTCCGATATGACTCCACGCGACTATCTCCTCGATCGTTTCCGCGCCGATGCCGACACGCTGCGTCAACGTGCCGCCGCACTTCGCCGTGGGCCGGCGCAACCTGGCCCGGATGCCAACACGTCGCTGCAGATGGCCAGTGCGTGCGAGGACGTGTTTGCCATGATCGAGGCCCTGCGCGCCGACGCAACGGTGAATGAGATGC
>JAGNMU010000576.1 GCA_017991005.1 Gemmatimonadaceae bacterium
GATGCGCACGGTATTCGGATGTGCGTCGTCGCCGAGTGAGGTTTTCTCGAACGTGTAGACGAGGCCCTCGCGCTCCATG
Source organism: Gemmatimonadaceae bacterium (assembly GCA_017991005.1). GTDB lineage: Bacteria > Gemmatimonadota > Gemmatimonadetes > Gemmatimonadales > Gemmatimonadaceae > Gemmatimonas. The sequence goes on from JAGNMU010000576.1 coordinate 80, forward strand.
ATGTCGAGCGCGGTGCGCAGCCGTTCGTCGTCGGGGCGAAAGCCCATCAGACCGCCAACGATCGCCTTGTCGGTGCCGTGTCCCTCACCGGTGCGTGCGAACGAGCCGTGCAATTCGACTGTGGCACGGTCGGGGGTGCCGCCCACGAGACAGCGCGCGAGCAGGCCCAGCCGGCACGCACCCGCCGTGTGACTGGAGCTCGGGCCGACCATGACCGGACCGATGATATCGAGGAGAGAAACCATATCCTGAAAGCTAGACGACGAACCTTGGCGCTGCCGCTTATTTCTGCGACAGCATGGGGGCGAGATACCGCCCCGTGTGACTTTCCTTGACACGCGCGACCTGCTCCGGCGTACCGGACGCGACAATGGAGCCGCCACGGATGCCGCCTTCCGGGCCCAGGTCGACGATCCAGTCCGCGGTCTTGATGACATCGAGGTTGTGCTCGATCACCAGCACGGTGTTCCCGCGTTCCACGAGCTTGTGCAGCACCTCGAGCAAGACGCGCACATCTTCGAAATGCAAACCGGTGGTGGGCTCGTCGAGGATGTAGAGCGTGCGGCCCGTGTCACGCTTGGCGAGTTCGGTGGCGAGCTTCACGCGCTGTGCCTCGCCTCCCGAGAGGGTGGTCGCACTTTGTCCCAGATGGATGTAGCCCAACCCCACGTCGCGGAGTGTCTCGAGTTTCTGCGCGATGCGCGGTTGATTCTCGAACACCGTGCACCCTTCCTCGACTGTGAGGTCGAGCACCTCGGCGATGCTCATGCCGCGGAAGCGCACCTCCATCGTTTCGCGGTTGAAGCGCTTGCCCTTGCAGACATCACACGGGACAAACACGTCGGGGAGGAAATGCATCTCGATTTTCACGAGACCGTCCCCCTGGCAGGCTTCGCAGCGTCCGCCCTTCACGTTGAAGGAAAAGCGTCCGGGGCCGTAGCCGCGAATCTTGGCTTCGGGGAGTTCGGCGAACAGCTCGCGAATGGGTGTAAAGACGCCGGTGTACGTGGCCGGATTGGAACGCGGCGTGCGACCGATCGGGCTCTGATCGATATCGATGATCTTGTCGAGATGCTCAAACCCGCGAATGCGATCGTGTGCACCGGGAATGACACGCGCCCGATAGAAGTGGCGCGACAGCGAGCGCTGCAGAATGTCCGTCACCAGCGTGGACTTCCCCGATCCGGACACGCCAGTCACCGCGACAAACATCCCAAGCGGGAACTCCGCCGTGACTTCGCGCAAATTGTGCTCGCGCGCACCTTCCACCACGAGCATACGCTTGGGATCGACGACACGTCGCGTTTTCGGCACCGGAATGCTGCGGGTGCCGCGCAGATACGCACCGGTGACCGACGCCTCGGTGTTCATGACATCCTGCACCGACCCGGCGGCAATCACTTCGCCGCCGTGTTTGCCAGCGCCGGGACCGAGATCGATGAGATAGTCGGCGTCGCGAATGGTTTCTTCGTCGTGCTCGACAACGATGACGGTGTTGCCGAGGTCGCGGAGCTGCTTGAGCGTGGAGAGCAGCCGGCCGTTGTCGCGCTGATGCAGCCCGATGCTGGGCTCATCGAGGATGTACAAGACGCCGACCAATCGTGAACCGATCTGTGTGGCCAGACGAATGCGCTGTGCTTCGCCGCCCGAGAGTGATTCGGCGCTGCGATTGATGGTGAGGTAGTCGAGCCCCACATCGACGAGAAAGCGCAGTCGCTCGCGTACTTCCTTGAGAATCGGACCGGCGATGCCGGCGTCGAGTCCTGGATGTCCCGGTGACCGCACCGGCACACTGTCGAAAAATGTGAGCGCATCATCAACGCTCAGCTGAACCACCTGCCCGATGTTGTGCCCGTGAATCGTGACGGCCAGCGACTCGGGACGCAGCCGGCGTCCCTGACACGACGGACAGGGCGACGCCACCATGTACGCGTCGAGTTCGAGCCGCACGGAGTCAGAGCTGGTTTCGTCGTACCGACGTTGGACATGCGCAACGATGCCTTCCCACGCGCTCTCGGCGGCCGCGTTTTTTGCCGCGGCTTTGGCTGCAGGCTTTGCCGCTTTCTTGACCGCCTTGCGCGGGGCGGCGGGCGCGTCACCCACGCCGTGCAGCAACTGCTGCCGCACTTTGACCGGGATTTTCCCCCATGGCAGACTCAGATCGAAACCAAGCGCCTTGGCGAGTCCTGGCAGAATGACTTTGCGCAGATATCCGTCTGGTTCGCCCCACGGCAGTACAACGCCTTCGAGAATCGAGATGCTTGGATCGCCCAGCACCAGTGCTTCGCTTACCGAGCGTGTGGTGCCGAGTCCGCTGCAGGTTTCGCACGCGCCAAAGGGCGAGTTGAACGAGAAGTGCCGCGGCTCGAGTTCCGGCATCGAGATGCCGCAGGTTGGGCACCCGTACCGTTCGGAGAACATCTCCGTCTGCGGTTCGGCGGCGTCGTAGCGCACGATCTCGGCGAGACCTTCGGCGAGGCGCAGTGCCGTTTCGACGGAGTCGGTGAGGCGCCCGCGGTCGTCGGCACGTACCACGAGCCGATCAACGACCACGGAGATGGAGTGGTTGAGCCGACGGTTGAGCTTCGGCGGATCAGCCAACTCCACCATTTCGCCATCCACGATGGCGCGGACAAATCCCTGCTTGCGCGCGGTTTCGAACAGGTCGCGGAATTCACCTTTTCTTCCCTGCACCAGCGGCGCACGGATTTCGAGCCGGGTGCCATCCGGCCAGGCCAGTACTTGCTCGGCAATTTGCGCCGGACTCTGACGCTGCACCGCGCGGCCACAGTTGGGGCAGTGCGGCGTACCGGTGCGTGCGTACAGCAGTCGGAGATAGTCGTAGAT
>JAGNMU010000577.1 GCA_017991005.1 Gemmatimonadaceae bacterium
AGCACGTGCACATGATGATCCACGATGCCGGTCAAACGGTTGTCGTTCTCACCGGAGTCAGCAGTTCTGTCTGTGCATCCGATCAGCGAACCGCTGATGGACAGCACGAGCGCGACGCACGTGGCGCAGCTGGTCACCGTACGCTTCTTGCTCGCGCTGCTCGAGCGAAGGTGAGTGCGCCAGTTTCCTCCCACCTGTCCGGGGCATCGCCTGTCGTGCATTGGCAGTCCTCGACTGTTGTTGTCCGTGCCCACCCAGCGACAGCGTCGTCATCGCCTGCTTCTGTCGAGCCGCGACGCGACTCGAAGGTACCTCGTCGCGTCGGACATCGGCGAGGGCCGACTGCGCGTCCCCCCCGCGCCTGCCGATAGGAATACTCGAGCTGCGCTCTGGGCTTAATTTCGCCGGCCGAACGAAGGTTGCCCGTACGTTACTGGCCGGAGAACGACACCACAAACGAAAAGCGCTGCAGCGCGCGCACATCGTATCCGACCAGCGCCGAGTCCTGCTGCATGCGCGAAGACCGGGCGCGCAGGAGTACGGTGCGCGCGTTTGCATCACGATATGCCGTCGCGCGGTGCGCCTCGGTGACAGGCGTGTGGCGCGCCGCGCCAACTCGCTTGCCGCCACTCCCGACGCCGCCGATGTTGAGCGAGGTGATCCCGGAGCACACGGTATCCGGTGGTGCCCCTGCAGGAAGCGTCTTTGGATCACACGGCTTGGGGCCGGTCATGACGCTGATCTGCAACAATACCGCGAGGGTGGGCAGCATTGGGGGCGTACAAAGTGAGCGCATCCGTGCCGGACGGCATGCCGGACGGGACATCTGGCATTCGACCCACGCCGTCGGCGGATGGTTGCCGGCCGCCGCGCGCTGTCCGCGCTACTTCGACTTCGGGAAGTACTTCACGCCCGGAAGATCCTTGAAGTCGGCGTCGAACGTCCAAATGGTCGCATCGAACTGCCGCGCCGTCGCAAAGATGATACTGTCAGCCAGTGGCAGCTTGTGCGCGACCCCGTAGTGTGCCGCGCTGACTGCAATGCCGCTGTCGAGCGGAACCACTTGACCCTGATGCAGGACGGCCGCGACCTGGAGTGCGGCATCCTCGTCGCGTTGCTGCATGACGCGCCGCGTCACCTCGGTGAGCACGATCGTCGGCACCAGCAGTCGGTCGATGCGCTCAATGGCCGCCGCCACATGGCGCGCCTGGGTCCCGCCGGCGAAATACTCGAGCCATGCCGACGAATCGATCAGATTCACACCCGATCTCGGTCACGGGTGACCGACGTATCGATGCCCTTGAGGAATCCGCGCATCGAGCGCATCGACTGGACCGGTATGAACTCGACGCGATTCTGATACTGGAGCACCTGCACCTTCTGTCCCGGCTCCAATCCGAGCGCCTCCCGGATTTCGCGCGGAATGACCACCTGAAATTTCGGAGACACGGTGACGACGGCCATGTGAACCTCATCGATAGACGTTTCGTACAACGATACGCCTATCGATGAATCACCGCAAGTTCGAAGGTGGGATCGTTTCGTCGCACAGACCGCTGCAGTGCCTGCGGCTGTCCTCCCCGCTCACCGCTTCCGCGGCAAGACCGTCTCCGCCATCGCCGCATGGTACACAAACGATGCCATCACCACAGCGTTCTTCATGAGGTCAAACGGCTGAATGGCGTCCACCGGATCAAGATTGGAATGCCCGCCCTGCCCCGGCGTCGATTCCTGAAGAAACTGGATGCCGGGGAGCCCCACGTCATCGAATGGCACATGATCCGTGCTGCCCACACTCTGATTCGACACCACCGTCATCCCGAAATCGCGGAACGGCTCCATCCACGCCGACAACATCGCGCGCGCGTTTTCGTTCCCCTGCAAATACACGCCGCGATATTGCCCTGAGCCGTAGTCCTGGTTGAAGTACACGGAGAACTTGCTGGCCGCCGGTTTTCCCGAGCCGGCGCCCGGGTTGCCAAAGTGTTCGGCGACATACGCGCGCGAGCCAAACAGCCCCTGCTCTTCCCCCGACCAGAGTGCGATGCGGATCGTGCGTCGCGGCTTGGCGCCCACCGCTTTCAAAATGCGCATCGCTTCCATCGCCACGGCCACGCCCGACGAGTTGTCGCTCGCGTTGCCGCTGCCGTGCCACGTGTCGAAGTGCGCGCCCAACATGACCACTTCGTCGGCCTTGTCGGTGCCGGGCAACTCAGCCACGATGTTCTCGGCTTTGATCACCACATCACCAATCGTGTTGCGCACCTCGGCCTCGACTTTCACCGGCACGCCGAGTTTGAGAATGCGGTACATCCGGTTGTAGTGCTCCGGGTTGACGGCCAGCACGGCCGGCGTGGCCAGATCACCGGCGCGCGACCATCCGTCTTGCCGCGACGTGGGACGCGAGAAGGCGCGGCAGGCACCCAGCCATCCGCTCTCGCACTGGAGCACCACGGCCACGCCTTCGGCTTTCAGAAAATCCCACTTCTCCGCCGCGCTCAACACGTTCGAGTTGGGCACCGTGCGTGCGGCCGCTGGACGCACTGGCGCGATCACCGTCTCCTGGAGTTTGCGCAGCGCCTCATCGGAAAGCCTCGGCACGCCGTTCGTCATCCGGTCGAGATCAATCGCCGCGGGTGGGGTGATCAGCACCGCTTTGCCCGCGAGCTTGCCGCGATACGTCGCCAGATCGGCGCGCGATTGCAGATCGACGATCATCGCGTCGGCCACCACACGCCCGTTGGTGCCCGCCGTATGGGCCACCGGATACGCGGTGAGAGGCGCATAGTCGGGCTCGCGCATGTGCAGCGATGCATACTCGTTGTCCCACGTGACACCGTAGTCCATGTACGGCTCGCCGGCGACGTTCACGAGTCCGATACGGCCCAGTTCCGCTTTCAGCCACTGCTGCGCGCG
>JAGNMU010000578.1 GCA_017991005.1 Gemmatimonadaceae bacterium
CCCTTCACGGCGCGCGCCGGCACGATGAGGTGAAGCACGAGCACGACGACAGCGACCACCCAAGGCGCGAAGAAACCCAGCATTATTGAAGACCCGCCATCGACCGCTCCATGATGTTCACCGCAGTGCGGCGTGTGACGAGGCGCCGCAGGAAAAAGTTCGCGAGCACGTTGATCCAGCCGGGAATCACGACGGGGCCACGACCGATGGCGTCGAGCGTGCGGGCAACCACCTCCGCTGCGTCGAGCGTCCCGGGCGCGTCCTTCTTGAGCGCCTTCGCGAACCCGGGCGTGCGAATCGCCCCTGCGCACGACGCCAGCACGTCGACGCCCTTTGGCCGCAGCTCCGCCCAGAGGCTCTCGGCGAAGACCGTGTTGAACGCCTTGCTCGCCGCATACGCCGCCAGCTTTGGCGTCCCCTGGAAGCCGGCGAGTGACGACATGAGCACGAGCGCGCCCCGGCCACGCGCGACCATCGCGGGCAGCACCGCGTGCGAAAACAGCACCGGACCGCGCACGTTCACATCGACCACGCGCAGCGCTTCTTCGCGGGGGCGGTCAAGGAGCGGCGCCACGAGCGAGAACGCCGCGTTGTACACGGCGACGCCGACGTCGAGCTCCGCACACGTCCCGGAGAGCGCCTCGGCGAACGACACATCGGACAGATCACACGCGACCGCGCGCACCTCGACCCGGTGCTTCGCCCGCAGGTCCGCCGCGAGCATGTCGAGCAACGCCAGCCGACGGGCGAGAAGCACGAGGTTCAATCCACGGGCGGCGAGCGCCTCGGCGAACGCGGCACCGAGCCCTTCGGACGCACCGGCGATGACGGCCCAGCGACCGAAGCGTTCTGGAAACGGAGGGAAACGTGACATGCGCGCAGCGGATAGGAAGTTCAAACGCGGTTTTGGTGCCATGGTCAGGGAAGTCATTTTCTGCACCGGAGCTCGAGTCGGCGACAGCAGAGGACCTGCTGCACCTGACGCTGTCTTGCCATTGCTGCCACGCGATAGTGTGCCACGTACGCGCACCATTGTCTTTCGCTCAAACTCCCCATCGTTCCTTCAATCGCTCCACTGTCGTTCGCCAGCGCGGCGCAGTTGGCTTGCAGACCGTATTCTGATTACCGAATAGGCCTATTTCGTTGACGGCCTCTGTTAGCGGCACGGTGTGCAGCCAGCGGATCGGGACGAAATATTCCATCTTGTCCGGATCGTCAGCAAATTCACGGTGATAGGTTGCCTTCGTCAGCACCTCGAGCGCGGGCGCTTCGCCAGTATCGGTCACCAGTTTGAATTCGTTGATCGGCTCACGCGGGCCGGTGACTTCGCCGACGCCTACGAAGCCGAAGCCCGGAGCCTTGACCCAAACCCTGTCGCCGACATTCAACACGCTGAGCGTATTGCTATACCAACTTCCACCGCCGGCGCAGATGAAGCCGTATCGCCGCCCTTCTTCCCAGTCACGGCTATCGCTATCCCCGAAGCAAGCATAGAATTCGCCGTTCCATGGTTCACGTTCACGCGGACCCTTTGTGACAGGCGTAGCCGCGCTGACCTGGGTTTGCATCGGATCGAGCAGCCATGATCGACTGAGGAGCTGTTGCCCTCGTAGCTCGAAAATCTGGAAGCACATCACGTTGACCGCGATGCCGCGTTTGCTCAGATAGCCGACGATCCGCTCGCTGCTCTCGTCGAGATGGGTGGCGACAATCACAATTTGGTGGCTGTCGTTGAGTGTCTCTTCGTCGAGCGGCTGACCGAAACGCGCCTGAAAGTCGGCTTTGAGATCGCGCCCACGGGCAAAGCGGGCGTAGATGGCGGCGATGCCATCGGCCTCCAGAACATCGACCCAGCAGGCATAGTCGATAGCCTGCGCCACCACTTCGCGCGGGGTGCGGTCGCGCTTCAGCTCGATCAACACTAGCGCGCCGTCGGGCGCAATGGCGAGCAGATCGACGATGCCGCCCATCCCGGTGCGCTCCTGCCGCCCGATCAGCATCCATTCGTCAGAGAGGATGCGCGGCGCGGCGACGATCATGTCTTCCAGCACGCGCTCGCTGAGCAGTCGTGCTTCGGGGAGCGGTTGGGGCGTGTTGCTCACGGTCCAGATGGCGTTACGGATTGGCATTACGGGAAGGCCTTTTCAATTTTGCGTTTAGCGTTGCAACGGCGTCGAGGGCAGTCTGGATTTCCGTTCTCATCAGAGTTACGGGCGTCGAATGCGAATAAGTGAGCGGCGAGAAATTTTCCTCCAGGTGCTGCTGTGCCGTCGCTGGATCATTTTGAACTGCATGCAGCTGCTTGCAGCGACCACCGCGAAAAGTGGATGACGGCAGCGCAGCCTGCAGCGGTAACGAGACGGTCCGCATCTGGCCGCACAGTAGCAGAGTGCTTAGCTGCGACTTGCGCTTGTATGACAAGATTTGCAATCGTGCGGGCCATGTCGAACACGCACTTACTCACGGTCGGTCTGGTCTCCCTGCTATCCCTGCCACTTTTGGGCGCATGCAGTCGGGGTGGCTACGAGCCAAGTGCCGACGGTGCCACTGCTGCCGATCTTAGCGTGCTAGCTGTGGACCAGGCCATGGCGACGGCCACAGACGCCGCCCAAGCGCAGGATCTAAGCGACCCGCCCGACCTTGTCATGGGTCCAACAGCAGAGCAGTGCCTAGAAGGTTGGCGCATGTACCCAGGAAACTGCCCCGGCCCACAGATTACCGAGTCGCATGTCGGGAATGGCTGCGTTGGCACCACGGGCTGGTTTATCGAAGGCAAAAACTTCCAGCTTGAGAAGCACAACATGGGCATCGCGGACTACGGTCCCCAGTCGATTGGCGCCAACGGAGACCAGAAACACTGGAACGTCATCACCACCACACGATTGTGCGTCACTGTCTCTGC
>JAGNMU010000579.1 GCA_017991005.1 Gemmatimonadaceae bacterium
GCGCGAGACCCATGGTGATCGCCACCAGCAGCGCTGCCGCGAAATTGCCGATGCTTGCCGCGCCGACGGCAGCGAAGAGCATGCCGCCGTGCATGGCCGTGGTGCCGCGGTAGAAACCACGCAGGTCACGGCTGACCAAGGTGATCAGGGCGGCGAGCAGTGCCGCGAACGCGCCGAAGCGCACCAAACCCGGTCCCATGGCCACCGCCGCCGCGTGGTGGTCGACAAAGCGCAGGTGGATGAACACGAGCGCAAAACTCGAGGCCAGTTGTTGCGTCTGCACCACCGGTGCCCGATCGCAGAGACTCGCCACCCCCGCATTGAGCGGCAACACGCCGGCACGAAGCGCAATGGCGATGATCGACAGAATGAACGCGAGGGTGAGCTGTTCCATCTGCATCGCGGCGGCGGCGCCGATCGCGAGGACAGCTGACACGCTGAGCCAGACCGCTCCCGTACGCGTCGACGACCATGCTCCGCGCGCGTGCACAAACGCACCAACCGCTGCAGCCGTATACGCGATCGGCGCGGATGGCGAAAAGAGCGTGATCACCAGACACACGATCAGACTGGGCAGATGCCAGCGCCGATGCAGTGGCTCGGCAATGGCCGGGGCAATCAGCAGCAACAACCCGAACGCCAGCGTTTCCCAGGGCGCCGACAACGTGGCCGCAAAATCGCCGAACACGCCATCACTCATGGCTGCGGCCGGTCGAAGGACAGCAGGGCGCGCCAGCGACGATCCAACCGATCCAGCAACGCAGCCAGCCACAGCACGGGTGCGAACGCGGCGTCGATGCGATCATCGAGCCGCAGCCGGTGCAACGATGCCGCGTAGATGCGTGTGGCCAACCCGGGCAACCGCGTCTCCAGTTGCGACGCCGTCCGATGCGAGTGCCCCAGTCGGTGACTGTCGTGGATGGTGTTGGGCGCCTTGAGATACTGGCCGAGTCGCAGAAACGCATGGCAGATGAGGTGCACCAACGCGAGCGTCGTCCACCCGAAGCAGATCTCGGCGAGGATCAATCCCACCTGTGCGAGTGTGGCATGGGCGAGCGCGCCTTTCGCGTCAGTGTGTACGCGCACCACCAGCGAGGCGTAGACGGCCGTGCTGAGGCCGACGATCACGCCGACCGTGCGCGCAATCATCGAGACTTCCATCAACGGCCAGACGCGCAGCAGCAGAAAGAGCCCGGCATGAATCGAGACCGCCCCATAAAACAGCGCGCTCGAGGGCGTCGGGCCTTCCATCGCGCGCGGCAGCCATCCGGAAAACGGCAGCTGCGCGGACTTGCCCATCGCTGACAGCAGGAAGAGCAGGGCAATCGCTGTCGACTGCAGCGGCGGCAGCGCCGCCGCCGTACCAAACGCCGAGAACCGGGCGGTTCCCAGCAACTGCAGCGTCGCCACCGTGGCGATCAGCAGGCCGGCATCGGACAGCCGGTACGTGGCGAAGGCGCGGATTGACGACCGCACCGGCTCGTCGCGCTCGTGAAAGAAGCCGATGAAAAAGGCGGACGAGATGCCCAGCAATTCCCAGCCGGCAAAAAAGAGTTCCAGTGCACCGGCAAACGCCACCAGTTGGGTGCCCGTAGCAAACACGCCGAGCAGCACGAAGAACCGTATGAATCCCGCTTCCTTGTGCAGGTACGTGCGTGAGAAACGTGCGATCAGTGCGGTCAGGAATGCTGCGAAGAGCGAAATCGACACGGACACCGTGTCCACGAGGAACACGGCTGGAATGAAGAAATCGTCGATGCGCAGCCAGTCGCCGAAGCTGACATCGCCGGAGGCGGCTTCACCCAGCAATCCCACGTAACAGGCGATCACCAGCAGACTGCCCACGACGGAGCCTGCCAGCCCGGCGCCCATGACGCGCGCCACCTGGCTTTCCTTCGGCCGTTCATCGCGCAGCAACACCATCACCCCGATCGCAACCACACTTGCCAGTGGTGCCAACAGCGCGATCGCCAACGCCACGCGCGTGGTCAGTTGCACGCCACTCGCGTCCATCACGCCATCTCCGCGGTGACGCGGGCCGGTTCGCCAACGTGTCCGGGGCCAACGACGGCCTCGGGAAGTGCGGCACGGACCAGCGCGGGCGACAAGTGAGCACGTGAGCGCATGTGCCATTCCGGCGAGCGTTCCACCACGGGCAGCAGCGTCGGCTGCGGCACGTAGGGGACAAATGCGCCGTCCTCGAAGACCATCATCTCACCCGTGTCCGGATGCGCCGACACCAGTTGTATCCACTGCTTCGTGACCAACTCCGCGACCTCCGCCTGCCGCCCGGCGACCGTCAGCAGCGCCTCGGGGGTTGCATCGACGATGAGCAGCAGCCGCATCGGTTCGTGGATCTCCACCATCTGCAGCGGCAGACCGGTGCGGAGATCGCTCTGATGCCCGTTCATCACACCCAGCAGACCGGTGACATTGTGCGGCAGTTTGGTGCCGCAGCCGAACGTTTCGTTGTCGACGGACGAGAAGTAGTACTCGAGGCTGATACCCGCACCCACGGGACCAACGGCGGCCAGAATTCGCTCGAGGACTTTGTGGTTGTCGTCCACGCCGGGATCGTAGCTGACCAGAAACGCACGTCGGTCAAGATGCAGTCCGCGCGACCATGCGCGGCGTCCGACGATACAAATGGAGTTGGTGCAGTGCCCGTATTCGGGGCGCGGCTGCGCCAAATGCGCGGAACGACCCTCGACATGCAGCAGCGCATCGTGCGCTGAGAGAGTGAGTGGCGCGTCGTCGAATCGACGGCTGCGTTCACGGGCATTTTCGCGCCGCGCCAGTTCGAGCGCGGCGTAGGCTTCTTCAAAACGGACGGAGAGCGTCGGCGGCAGCGCTTCGAGATCGTAGTACTTCACGCTGTCATCGGCGGTGTCGTGCAGCG
>JAGNMU010000580.1 GCA_017991005.1 Gemmatimonadaceae bacterium
ACACGAAGGTGATCATGCCGTGCTCCGTGTACCTCGATGGCGAATACGGCGTGAAGGATCAGTTCCTCGGCGTGCCGGTCAAACTCGGCAAGGGCGGCGGGGAGCAGATCATCGAGATCAAGCTCACCGCAGAAGAGAACGAGGCGTTGCAGAAGAGCGCGGCGGCCGTGAAGGAACTCACGACGGTCATCGGCGTGTAGTTCGCATCGCGTCGCGATCAGCGACACCGTAAGACATGGGAGGTCGTCCGCAAGGGCGGCCTCCTTTTTTTTGTGGGGTGGTGGAACAGGCAGGTGGGGTGGTGGGAAGGGCACCTGCAGGTTGGGTGGTGGGGTAGGGCACCTGCGGGTGGGGTGGCGTGAAAAGCACTGGCAGGTTGGGTGGCGTGAAGGACACTTGCAGGTGGGGTGGTGTGAAGAGCGCTTGCAGGTCGGTTGGTGGGTGGTTCAGGACGGGCGACGGAGGAGCCAGCGGCGTAGGCCCATGAGGGCTGGGACGAGGCGGCGGGCGAGGCGGTTGGTGTCGGCGAGATCTTCGGCAGCGAAGTAGCCGCGGTCGATGCCGTCCTCGAGTTGCACTTCGACCTCGGCGAGCGAGGCGCGGGCGATCGTGAGAAAGCGGGCGAAGTCTCGTTGGCTCGAGCGGTGATAGCCCTCCACGATGTTGAGTTCTACGGACGCGGCGGTGCGGCGCAGATGCTCCGCGTAGTGGCGGTCGCGCGCCACCGCCTGAGTTGACGCGAGCGCATAGACAGCACGCTTGTACTCACGAGCCCACTGCCACGCGACAAGCCTTCGAAATCCATCCGACATGCACCGCCATAAAGCAAACGCCGTGCCCAATGCCCGCTCTATGAACACGCACGCCACGTCGCAATTTCTGCCACCGGCACGCGTGCCCAACATTGCAGTTCTTGCCACCCAACCTGCGGGTGCTCTTCCGTCCACCCCACCTGCAGGTGTCTTCCTCGCCACCCGACCCGCAAGTGTCGTCCACACCACCCGACCTGCGAGTCGACATTCACGGGAGGGGACATCAGCGATCAAGTTTCGCGATGTCCCGGCTGCGCCTACAATGTGGCCCATGTCGACGTCTATCGAAGACCTGCCCGTGCTGCAGCGGCGTGAGATTGAGGCGCGGATGCTGGCGCCGATGATCGATGCGCTCGGCGCGGAGTTCGGCCGCGACCGGGTGATCGAGATCGTGCGCGACACGATCATCAGCATTGCGCGCGAACAGGGCGCGGCGCTGGCGGCGGCTCAGGGATCGAATGGCCTGGGTGAGTTTGCGAACGCGACGAAAGCGTGGGAGTTGAATGACGCGCTGAAGATCGACGTGCTGGCGCAGGATGAGCAGCGCTACGACTTCAACGTCACGCGCTGCCGCTACGCAGAGATGTATCGCGAGCTCGGCATTCCTGAACTCGGCGCCGTGCTGTCATGCAATCGCGACTTCTCGCTGATTGAGGGATACAACACGGACGTCACGCTCACACGGACGCAGACGCTGATGGAAGGGGCCGCGTGCTGTGACTTCCGGTATCGGTTGAAATAGAAAAAGGGCCGCCCGCAAATCGGGCGGCCCTTCGAACCACCGACAAGTGTCTGTCTCAGCACACTGCCGACAAGTGTCTTGCCCTTCGCCCTACCGACCCGGCGAAGCGATCACGCTCTTACCAGCGCGGCTCGCGCTGCGGCCGACCACCGCCGCCGCCGGCACCACGACCGCCGCCAGCGCCGCCGCCGAATTCCGGCTTCGGACGGGCTTCGTTCACGGCAAGGGCGCGGCCGCCGATCGGATGCTCATGCAGCATTTTGATCGCGTTCTGCGCGTCGCCGTCGGTCACCATCTCGATGAACGCGAAGCCACGCGGCTGGCCGGTCTGGCCATCACGCACAACCTTCACGCTTTCAACGGCGCCGGCCGTCTCGAACAGTGTCTGCAGTTCGGCTTCGCCGGTGGAGTAGGGGAAATTGCCAACGTAGAGTTTCTTACCCATGTGTGTCTCTTCTGTCGCCAAGCGACGTCGCGACCGCAAGGCGGCACGCGAGTAACCAGTGCCCCAAATGGGCGGCTGGTGTGTGGGTTTACTCGTTGCTTGCGGGGCTAGAAGAGGGGTGAGTCCGTGACTCAAAGCTCGAAAGGCAGCACAGCACAGGGCAAAAGCACAAGAACAGTTCCGACAGTAGCACGGAAGCTGACGGCGCGTGCTACCGGCGTGTCACTTGCCCTGAATCGCCCGTCTTGTGGTCAGCGATCTGAAATCGCATGAAGTCGTGCGCCGCCTTCAAGGTGGCGGCATCGGTCGTCACGATATCCACACGGCCGCCATTCGGCGTTTCACGGTAGGTGAACGAGACCTTGTCTTTGTTGGCGGCGAGCGCCTTCGTGCCGGGCACGTCGGTCGCATGCACCATCATCGGCGCAGAGAAGTTGCCCTGTCCGAACATCATCGCGATGTGCGGCAGATGCGAGCGGATGGCGTCACGGTTCTTCATGTCCGCCGCGTCCTTCACGCTGACGTCGATCGCGCCGCCGTCCTCATACAAGTAGAAGTGATGCGTGGTCTTGTCCTGATCGAAGCCCATGACTTCGGCGCCGCGCATGTTCATCTGCGAGTGATCCATCGCCGTCGGCGCCGGCTTGGGTGGCGCCTGCGTCTGGGTCTGCTGGGCCGCGACCGAGGCGGTGGCGGCGAACGCGAGGACGAGGGCCGTGCGGGCAACTGAAGTCATGTCGGCAGTGTACCTCTGACCCGTCCTGTCACGCATGCCGTCGACACTGTGTGACATGACGGTATATGACGATGCGGGATTGCTGAGTGAGCGTGAGTTGCGGTTGACGGCAGCGCTATATGCGCGGCTGGGGGCGCATCAGAAGATGCGCCGTGGCCGTG
>JAGNMU010000581.1 GCA_017991005.1 Gemmatimonadaceae bacterium
GACGGGTCTTTGAGTGATGGATCGCTTACACGCACATCTGGCTGCAATCCACCTTGATCAGCCGCACTGTTGGGTTTGCGAAGTTGCAGCATGCGGCCCGTCGGGGTGAGCCATCGCGCCGTCGTCCGTCGCAGCGACAGCTCGTCAGACAGTTTCACCACGCGCTGCACGACACCTTTGCCATACGTGGGCGCGCCAACCAGCAGCGCCCGCTGATGTTCTCGGAGCGCGGCCGCAATCACCTCCGCCGCACTCGCCGTGCCGGCATCCACAAGGACGGTCAAGGGCATCGTCAGCCAACGTCCGCCCGAGGCACGATGCAGCTGCACCTCACCGCCGCTTCGGCCGGCCAGCGAGGCAACGACGGCGCCCGGTTCTAGAAACAGCCCGGCCGCTCGGACGCCCTCTTCAAACAGTCCGCCGCCATTGCCTCGAAGATCGAGCACCAACGCCCGCGCGCCGCGCCGCGTCAATGCGGCCACGGTCTGCTCGAGTTCTCGCGCCGACTGCTGCGTGATGGAGGCGAGCCGCACATAACCCACAGAATCGGACAGCATGCCCGACTCCGTCACGGCTGGCATGTGCCAGGTGCGTCGGCGCACGGTCACGTTCACCGAATCACCAAACGGCGGCCGCCACAATACCAGGCGCGCGCTGTCTCCTTTCAGACGGACACTGTCCGCCGCCGTGCGGGTGCGCCACGACGACATGCTCACGCCATTCCATGCGAGAATGCGATCTCCGCGTCGCACGCCGGCGAGCGCCGCTGGCGATCCGTCGGCCAGACGGCGCACACTCAGCAACTCGCCCTGCATGCGGAGTGAGATCCCCAGTCCCTGACTCTCTCCCAGCAGCATGCCACGATAGCTGCGAAACCCCTCGGGGCGCAGCAGCGCGGCGTAGGGATCGTGCAACTCGCGCAGCATGCCCGAGACCGCGCGGCGAATCAACTCATCGTTGGGCAGCGAATCGAGCGCATTGGCACGCACCGAGTCGATGGCCAACGACAGCAGCCGACCATCGGTCCACGCATCGTTGGCGCGCGCACGTGCACCACCCACCTGCATTCCCCACGCAAACGCACCGCCGATGCCTCCCAGCGCTGCGCACGCGATGGCCAGACGGCGCCAGATGGCGCGTCGTGTCGCGACGCGATCCACCGGCCCGTCGTGATTCATGACGCTTCCTCGACGGCATCACTCGTATCGGGCTCGTCGGCATACTCCGCCAGTTTGCGATACAGGGTTTTGCGATCAAGGCCCAGAATCTCGGCCGCACGCGACTTGTTTCCGTCGGTCCGGCGCACGATCTCCAGCACGTAGGCACGTTCCACAGCGCGCAACGGCAACTGTTGCTGCGACGCGTGCGCCACCAGTGCGGCCGCACGATTGGCTTCGCGCAGTCGCGGCGGGAGTTCATCGGGCATCACCACCGGCCCCGAACTGAAGGTGGCCGCGCGATGCATGGCGTTGCGCAGTTCGCGTACGTTGCCCGGCCACGCGTATGTGGTCAGCAGCGTTTCCGACGCGGGATCGAGCACGTGCGATCCTCCTGACTCGGACAGGAAGCGCCGAGCCAGTGGCAACACGTCATCGACACGTTCACGCAGCGGTGCGACATCCAGCGGCAGCACATTCAACCGCCAGAACAGATCCTCGCGAAACCGTCCAGTGGCCATCTCACCCTCGAGATCGCGATGCGTGGCCGCAATCACGCGCACATCGTAGTGTCGCGTGGCCGTCGCACCGACACGCCGCGCTTCCCCACTCTCGAGAAAACGCAACAGCGCCGGCTGCAACGCCAGCGGCAGCTCACCGATTTCATCGAGAAACAGCGTGCCACCGTCGGCCGCCGCCACCAATCCCTGACGCTCGCGGTCGGCGCCAGTGTACGCACCACGCTCATGCCCAAACAACTCCGATTCGATCAACTGTTCGGGAATCGCACCGCAGTTGACCACGATGAACGGCCCGCGCTGCGACAACGCATGAATGGCATGCGCCAGGACCTCTTTGCCGGTGCCACTTTCTCCCGTGAGCAACACGGGATGTTTGGAAACCGCCACCCGCTCCACCAGTCGGAGTAGCGACTGCATCGATGCACTTTCCGCCACCAGACTGCCAAAAACACGCTGGCGCAGCATCGCTGACGGCGCCGCAGCTTCCTCGGCCGACAAGGTGGCTTCGGCGCGCGCCTCGACCGCCGCACGTTTGGACTGCGTCACGGCGCGGCTGATCGCGTGCAGGAGTTCCGCCGTGCCCACGGGCTTGGTCACGTAATCGAACGCGCCTGCCCGAACCAGGCGCACCGCCGATTCGACCGACCCGAACGCGGTCATCACGATGACCGGAATCCGCGGCGCCCGCTCGCGGACGCCTGCCAGCACGGCCTCACCGCCAATACCGGGCATGATCAGGTCGGTGAGCACAGCGTCCACCGACTCGTTGTGCTGCAGCCGAGCCAACGCCTCGGCGCCATTGGGCACCGCGATCACCCGGTGCCCGGCTCCCGTCAGCACTTCCACCAGCAATTCCCGGAGCGCGGCATCGTCCTCAGCCACCAGCACACGACCGGTCTCCATCACATCGGCGGAGGCTCCCCACCGTTGTGATGCGCCCGAGGTGCCGGACCCTGTCGATGTCATGGTCATCACGCTTCTCCCGTCAGACGCGCTGGTGCAAGCGGCAGGCTGACCGTGAATATCGCTCCCGGCCGGCCGTCAATGCGTGTAGTTCCGATCAACTCCCCTCCGTGATCCTGCACGATACTGCGTGCCACCACCAGTCCCAGCCCCGTTCCCGATGGCTTCGTTGTGGCAAATGGCGTGAACAGCCGTCCTTCCAATTCCCCGGGCAGCCCCGGTCCGGAATCGCTGACCGTCAACCGGAG
>JAGNMU010000582.1 GCA_017991005.1 Gemmatimonadaceae bacterium
ATGCCCGACAGGGTGTTGGGACCGGCGGAGACTTGTGGTGTCGGCGGCACGGCGCGCTGCTGCGCGCGCAGTGCAGCCGGCGCCAGCAGGCCGGTCATCAGCGCCATGGCGCCAAGGCACAGATGCTGCAGAGGGAGGCGGGAGCTCATGCCTGAGCATCCGGCCTCCCTCGTGCCCTGTCAACCCGCGATACGCCTATCGATCACGCCGCACGGGACGATCGGCAACCCCGCGCGCCATCCCCCGCCACCGTTCGACCAGTTGCACGAACTCCGCGCGATAGCCGTCGTCGTCCTCGCCCATCGCACCGCGTGCCAACGTCAGTACACTGCCGGCTGTCGCGGTCCCCTTGTACTCCGAGTCGCGCAGCAGCATCCCGAACGAGGCCACCGATGCCGCGAATCGCAGATCGTCCGAAACGCGCTCCTGCAGGTCGCGGCTACGCAGGGCTTTGGTGATCAGACGGCTCGACGACTCGCCGGGTTTCTTGTAGCGCAGACTGACGTGCAACAGCTCATCACCTTCGGCTGCACGCGTGGTGCCGTCCCCCGGCTCGACCGCGTACCGCAGCGGATCGCTCTCACGCGCCTTCACGGTGCCGCGCGCACCAACGGGAACCACTTCGTACAGCGCCGTCACCGAGTGTCCGGCCCCCATGTCGCCGGCGTCCTTCTTGTCATCCCGGAAGTCCTCATCGCGCAGGATGCGGTCTTCGTAGCCGATGAGTCGATACGACGCGACCCGCGCAGGATTGAACTCCACCTGCAGTTTCACATCGTTCGCCACGGTGACCAGCGTTCCGCCCATCTCTTTCACCAGCACCTTCTTTGCCTCGGCGATATCATCGACGTACGCCGCGTTGCCGTTTCCGACACGCGCCAGCTTCTGCATCTTGGCGTCCTGATAGTTGCCGGTGCCATAACCCAGGATCGTCAGATACGTGCCTTCGGCGCGTTTGCTTTCGATCAGCCGTTCCATCGCCGCATCACTGCTCGGACCCACGTTGAAGTCACCGTCAGTCGCCAGAATCACGCGGTTGTTGCCGCCGCGTTCGAAGTGTTCACGCGCGGTTTTGTAGGCCAACTCGAGCCCTGCCCCACCCGCCGTCGAGCCGCCGGCTTCCAGACGATCGATCGCTTCCATGATGCGCGACTTCTCGTCGCCCGACGTGCTGGGTAGCACCAGTCCGGCCGCACCCGCATAGACCACGATGGCCACCCGGTCCTGCTCACGGAGCTGTTCGACGAGCAATCGCAGTGATTCTTTCACCAGCGGCAGCTTGTCGGGACTGTTCATTGAACCCGACACGTCGATCAGGAACACGAGATTGCTCGGTGGCAGCTTGCCGATGTCGATGCGCCGAGCCTGCAGCGCGATGCGCACCAGCTGGTGTTTCGGTTGCCACGGCGCCGCCATCGCTTCCGTGGTGATCACCACCGGCGCGTCGCCGCGCGGTGCCTCGAGATTGTACGGGAAGTAGTTCACCATCTCTTCGATCCGCACGGCATCGGCGGGCGGCAGCTGCCCTTGCATCAGAAAACGACGGACGTTGCCGTACGACGACCGATCAACGTCGACAGAAAATGTCGAGCGCGGGTTGCCGCGGACCGCCAGAAACGGATTGTCGAGAATGCGATCGTACTGCTCGCGATTCCAATCGACACTGCGGGAGGAGTCGTATGCATCGCGTTCGCGGCGGTTTCCGATGCGCGACTCGTCAACGCGACGTCCACTCGTACTGACCGGCGCAGCCGCCATCGCGATATTCATCCGCTCGACGCCGCGTGCAATCCCACCGGCCACGCCACGAGTCGGTGACGGCGACGAGGCGGGTACACTCTTGCGCGCGTCCTGCGCCGTTTGCGCCAATACCACTTCCGCCAGACGATTCACGTCCTGCTGGAGCGATACATCGAGGCGCACCGTGTCACCGCGTGCACGCGCGGTGCGGTCGACCGCCTTGTATCCGATCCGTCGAAAGCGCACCTGCAGCGCCGCATCAGTCCGGCCGACGGTAGCGCGTACCACGTACCGTCCGTCCGGTGCGGAGTGCGCCATGGCGGGGGCGCCTCCGTCGGCCACCACGCTCACCTGGACACCTTCGAGCGGCTGGTTGGTGGCGGCATCGCGAACGATCCCGGTCACCGCAATCTGCGCACGCATCGGCATACGCGCCGCACGAGACTCAGGCGCCCAGCGCCAGGCGCTGAGGAACGTGCCGGCGGCCGCAATACCAGAGAGCAGGAACAGCGAACGAATGGATCGCGCCGCGTGCGACGCCAACGGCGACCGCGTACGCTGTGCACCAGCGGGTACAAACTTCGACATGATGACGTCTCCAGAAGAGGAATCGAACTGCCTTCCTGATGGAGACGCCAGTCACATCACTACTTGCACATCGACTTCGCCGTCATGGTGAGCACAATCTCGGCGGATTGATCGACACCGCTGATGCGTTGCGTGGCCGTTCCCGTCCACGAGCCCGCAGCAAACGTCACGTCCATTGCCAATGCGGCGCCACGACTTTCCGCTCGTGCGTGCCACATGCCATCCCGATCACGCGTCAACGTGACATTGGTGCGCCGTCCGGAATCGGGCCATCCATACCAGCGCATGGAGATCGGCTGCTCCGGCTTCGCGTCGTCGGTTGATGCAACGTTCGGCAGCCGCATGCCCGGCGGTGCGGTCGGCGCGGAGACGACCCAACATGCGCCGCCCGGGACCACGTCCGCCGGAGTCATCGCTGTCGAAACCGTCACCGCCGCAAGCATCTGATTCGCTTCTTTGAGCGACACGTCGGCCCGAACCGTATCGCGGCCCGCCGACGCCACCTCGAGTCGTTTGGATTCGTAGCCCAGGCGTCGGACGAGCAGCGTACTCGAA
>JAGNMU010000583.1 GCA_017991005.1 Gemmatimonadaceae bacterium
ACGGCGCGATCGTGGCTGACAATCAGCACACTGCCCTCGTACGCCTCGATGGCATCTTCAATCGCTTCGATCGATTCCACGTCGAGGTGATTGGTGGGTTCGTCGAGAATGAGCAGGTTGCTGGTGGACAGCGTGAGCAGCGCCAGCGCCACACGCGCGCGTTCACCGCCAGACAACGTGCCCACCGTGCGCTGCACCTCGTCGCCCGAAAATCCAAAACGCCCCAGATGCCCCTGCACCATGCGCCGCTCCCACAGCGGACGCTGCGTGGCGATCGCTTCGTAGATCGACATCTCGAGCGGCAGATGCGACACATCCTGACGGTAGTACGCCACCGTGGTGGACGGCCCCACCTTCACCTCACCCTTGAGCGGCGGATGTTCGCCCAGCAGCGTCTTGATGAGTGTGCTCTTGCCTGCGCCGTTGGGCCCCACCAGCGCCACCACATCGCCGCGCTCGAGCACGAGTGTGAGATCCTTCACCAGCTCACGCACGTTACCGTGTGATTCCACCGCCACCGTGACGTTCTGCGCTTCCACCACGCGATCGCCACTCCGATTGCCGGCCGTCAGTCGCAGCGCCATCACCGCATCCGATCCAATCGGCGCCGACAAACGGGGCATACGTGCCAGTAGCTTCCGTCGGCCCTTGGCCTGCCGCGTGTTCTGTCCGGCCAGATTGCGCGCGATGTATTCCGTTTCGCTCGCAATCTTCGACTGCTGCTTGTCGAACTGCCGCATCTGCGTCAGCCGGCGCTCTTCACGCTGCGTGATGAACGACTGATAGCCACCCGTGTACGTGAACGCGGTGCCGCCTTCAAAGTGCATCACGTGATCGGCAAACGCGTCGAGAAACGCGCGATCGTGACTGATGCACAACACCGCGCGGTCGATGTCCTTCAAGTGCTGCTCGAGCCACGCCGTGGTATCGAGATCCAGGTGATTCGTCGGTTCGTCGAGAATCATCAGGTCCGCCGGTGTGGCCAACTGACGCGCCAATGCCACGCGTCCGCGTTCGCCGCCACTCAGCGTACCAATGCGCGTCATACGTGCCGCATCGGGATCAAACCCGACGCCCATCAGCACACTGTCCACCTTGGCGGCCATCTGATACCCGCCCTCCCGCTCAAACCGCTCGAGATCGCGGCCGTACTTCTCCATCGCTTCTTCGCCGTGATCGTGCTCGAGATTGGCGGATTGCGCGGCCAGCGAATGTTCGAGTTCACGCAAAGACCCGAACGCGTCGGCCACGATCTCCCACAACGTCTGATCTTCGGGGAATCGGCGATGCTGGTCCATCAGCGCCACCCGCAGACCGGGGGTGCGGGCCACCGATCCGCGCGTTGGCTGCAGGTCGCCGGTGAGCAACCGTACCAACGTGGTTTTTCCGGTCCCGTTCCGGCCCACCACGGCCCACCGGTCGTTCTCGCCGATGGTCAGACTGACATCGCGGAAAATCTCCGACGCGCCGAATTCGACGACTGCGTTGCCGATCGAAATCAGCGTCATGCACACCTCATGGCGATACGCTCACGACTGCTCAGAAGAAATGGAAAGGGCTGCCCACGCCGCGCGCAGATTTGCGGCGGCGACGTGGATGGCCTCGCGTTCGGCGGCCGGACGCGTTCGCACCCGATACCGCAGCCGTTGGGCACGCAGCGCATCGCGCCACGTAAGCCCCACATCACCCAGCCTCGGCAGCAGCCACACCACCGGAATGGCCCACCACCCAGACAGCGACAGC
The DNA here is from genome assembly GCA_017991005.1 of Gemmatimonadaceae bacterium. Classification (GTDB taxonomy): domain Bacteria; phylum Gemmatimonadota; class Gemmatimonadetes; order Gemmatimonadales; family Gemmatimonadaceae; genus Gemmatimonas. Next base: position 1,744 of record JAGNMU010000583.1, read on the forward strand.
GCGCGAAAACCCAGCGCGAACGACGCGCCAACGACCAGATGCCACAACAAGATAAGGTGTAGCCCCGGCAGAATCGCTCGCGCCATGTAGTCCGTGCGCACCGTGGCGGTCTCGCGCCCCAACCACCACACCGCACGCATGATCGGCCCGAGGAGTATGAGACCCAGCATCGCCGGGATCGCCGCGATCAGCATCCATCCAGTCGACGGCCATTTCGCCTGCGGGTTGGCCACACCCGCCGCATCCAGCAGTCGGGCCGTGTCCCGCGCCGAGGTGGGAATCCCGCCCGCGTGTGCGACGGCCTGCGCGAGCGGCTCCGCGAGTGCACGCCAGGTGGCCGAATTGTCGTCCGCCCGCGGCGTCTCCGCCGGCTCCACCAACGCACTGCACCGCCGCTGCACGCGCGCGGCCGTCACCAGAATCGGTTCACCCGCCCGCGCAGACAACGCCGCAACCGCCGCCACCAGCCGGTCGCGCGCTTCCGCGTCGGCCCACGTGACGCTGTTGCGCGTGACCGCCGTGAGCCGCTCGTGCATGTCGTGCGCGAGCGCCGACGCCGACACGGCTTCGGACGCCTGGTGCCGAGTCGCCGCCCATTCACGCAGCGACTGGCTGGCCCCGATCTCAACCACGACGTCACTTCGAGGCGTCCGCGGCGCTTCGTATTGAATGCCGAAGGGGACCATGATCACGTCATCATTCGCGCCAGTATCAATACCATTGAGCGCCATTTTCGCGACACCTGAATGAAATCGCGCCAGAAATGGCGAATCGTGCACACCGCCTTCAGGGAACGCCCCAACCACCTCACCCGACGCCAGCGCACGCCGGACCGCTGTAAATGCGTCCCGGTTTACCTCCCGCAGGTCGATGCCAGAGGCGCGCATCTTCCGCACGTCGCGCACCCGGGTGACCGGGATAACGCCCAGCCCGCGATAGGTCGCCGTCGCCAGTGGAAGCGTGGTGGCCGAGATGGTCGCCACATAGCGAACCGGGCGGGGGGTAACAAAAAACCCGGCCAGCACGTCCGGCAGGTCGTTCGGATGATTCCCGAACAGAAACGCCGCGCGCACCTCCGGCATGTGTCGCCGCCCCATGTAGTGCACCTCGCGGTAGCACCATCTCAGGGCGC
>JAGNMU010000584.1 GCA_017991005.1 Gemmatimonadaceae bacterium
CTCCAACCCCTCCCCCGTGGCGCCAACGCCGCGCAAGAGGCAGCTTATGCGCTCCCACCCTCCCGGAGACGCAGTCCATGCGACGTTTTGCTGTCGCGCTGGTGTCCGTTACGCTCGCGCTGCGAGTGGATGCACAGCCCGCCGCCACGCCAGTCTTCCTTGAGCAGCTCACGTGGACAGAAGTGCGTGATCTGCAGAAGGCCGGCACCAAGACCATCATCATCGGCACGGCCGGGCAGGAACAGAAAGGCCCGCACATGGTCACCGGTGAACACAAGTACGTGCTCACCCACACCACCGAACGCATCGCCCGCACACTCGGTGACGCACTCGTCGCGCCGATCATTACCTACGTGCCCGAAGGCAGTTGGGAAGCGCCGCTGCGTGGACACATGGCGAAGGCCGGGTCGATCACACTCCCCGAAGACCGCTTCGTCGAACTGCTCGTGCACGCCGGCAAGAGTCTCAAGGCCGGCGGTTTCACGACGATCATTCTCATCGGGGATTCCGGCGGTAACCAGTCAGGCATGAAAACCGCGGCCGATCAGCTCAACGCGGCGTTCGGCGCCACGGGTCGCGCGCTGTTCATCGGCGACTACTACACCAAGTCCACCGCGGACATTCGCACGTATCTGACTGGCAAAGGATTCTCCATGGACGCCATCGGCAGTCACGCCGGCATGGTGGACACGTCGGAGTTGCTGTTCGTGAATCCGCTCCTTGTACGCAAAGAGCGCCTCGCACCGCAGGGCGGGGGACCGGACAGCGGCGTGAGCGGCGATCCCACCAAAGCCACCGCGGAGCTCGGCAAACAACTCGTGCAAATCAAAATCGACAACGCACTCGCGCAGATCCGCACGAGCCTTGCGGGAGGACGCCACTGATGCGCCGCGCCAACCTCATTCTGGTCGCGCTGTTTGCATGTGCGGTGTTCGCTGCACCCGCGCGCGCGCAGGCTCGCCCCAATCTGTACGGCCCGCCGTATCTCGAAGCGATGACATGGACGGAAATTCGCGACGCGATCGCCGGCGGAAAGAAGGTCGCCATTGTCCCCACCGGCGGCACTGAACAGAACGGCCCGCACATGGTGCTGGGCAAACACAACTACATCGTCACCTTCGCCGCCGGGCAGATTGCCAACACACTCGGCAACGCGCTGGTTGCACCCACCGTGCAATACGTGCCGGAGGGTGACTACACGCGCGCGAACTTTGGCGACAAGCCGGGCGTGATCTCGCTGCCGTCGCCCAGTTACGACCGCCTACTCGACGCGGCCGTGCGATCACTCAAGGTGCACGGCTTCACCGACATCCTGCTCATCGGCGACAGTGGTGGGAATCAGAACGGACTGACCGCCGTCGCCAACGCACTCAACGCCGAGTGGGCGGGCACGGGTGTGAAGGTGTACGCGCTGGTGGACTACTACCAGAAGGGTCGCATCGCCATTCGCGACTATCTGCAAAAGACCTTTGGCTGGGACGCCGCAACCGTGGGATCACATGCCGGCACGAGCGATACGTCGCAGCTGCTGTATGTCTTTGCCGAAGGCATTCGCATGGATAAACGAATGCCCAACGGTGGCGCACCCGATGCGGGTGTGCAGGGCGATCCCACCAAGGCCACGGCGGCCATCGGCAAGATCGCGATCGATCAGAAGGTGAATTTCGCTATCGAGCAATACAAAGCGCTCAAGGGTTCGCCCTGACACCTGTCACGCACGCTCAGCACCTCGGCGGGATCGGTCAGCGCTTGCTGGCCGGTCCCGTCAGCACGAAATGCACTTGTGGTTGTTCTTCGCGCCTAGGTCTTCGAGCAGCTTGACCGTATCGAGATACGGTGAGATGCGTTGCACCGGACCGTTGGCCATGTCGGCCGTCGTCTGCCCGTTGCGCGCCACGGCTTTGACATCGGCGCCTTTGGACACGAGGTACTTGATCATCTCGTTGTCGCCGCGCCCGGCGGCGTGGTGCACCGCCGTGTAACCGGCGAAGTCGTGTGCGTTCACATCGACGCCGAGCTCTTCGACCAGAAACTTCACCGCAGGCATCCATCCGTCGGTGACGTGGCGATGGTCGTTGGCGGCGAATCCTTGCCCGTACCCCACACCAGATGCCGCGTGCAGCGGTAACACGCCGAGTCCGCCATCTGGTACGGGTGGCAGTCCGGATGGGTCGGCGCGTGGAGGACCAGCCGGGGCGCCACGTCGCGCACGGGCGACCGGTTTGATAGTGCCGATTGTCGGGTCTGCGCCTGCCGCGAGGAGCAGCTTCATCGCCGCGATATCGGTGGCGTACGCCGCGCGAAAGAACGGCGTCGCGCCCGCGAAGTCGACTCGGAGGTTGTCGCGATTGTAGGTGGTGTACCAGAGCGAACGCACCAGCCGCGCATTCGGATTCGCCTTCGCCTTGAGCAGCGCGGCCATCGTTTCGAGATACGTGACCCGCTGCTGCAACTGATACGCTGGCTGCGGCGTGCGCGATGTGGGCGCCCACTCCTTGTTGATGACGCCATAGAGCGGTGTGGCTCCGGCGTTGCTCGCGACGTTCGGATCGGCGCCGGCCGCGAGCAGCAGCATCACCATGTCGTACTGTCCGTTGATCGACGCCATCAGCAGCGGACTGGTGTGATCGCCCGCGCTTACCTGATTCACATCGACACCGCCAGCGATGAGCGCCTTCACGGTCGCGTCATGTCCCTCGCGCACGGCCAGCAAGAGTGCCGTGTGGCCACCCTGCAATCCCAGCAGCTCGGTGTAGCCCGGCGAGTCATCGTCAAGACCCGCGCCGCCCTGCGCGGCCAGCCGCGCTTCTTCGGCGGCATTCGACGCGGCGACACTCGCGATGGCATCGGCAGTCGTTTTCTGTCGCTCCAC
>JAGNMU010000119.1 GCA_017991005.1 Gemmatimonadaceae bacterium
GTATCGCGCGGTGCGCGGCCTGCCCGAGATCTGGTGGCTCGCTTTCAGGATCGGTGCCGGTCATTTGTCTGGCTAACGATCAGCGTTCAGCTGCAGCCGCATCAAATAAGAGCGCGCGAAGCGCGCCCACACTAACGAGGCTGTCAGACTGCAACGCTTTGTTAGGCACCGGAGACGCGCTACTGTCGCTCGGACCGCGCGTGCGCGGAATCCTAGACATCACGCTTCGTCGATCCACCGCGACCTCGCTTGGCCGTTCGGTGCAATCCTCGCAGCATGGCATCAAGGTCGTCGTCCAAGCCTTCTTCGACGACCGCGACAGTGGGCTCATCCAACAGCAGAATGCGATCAGTAATTTCATCCATGCGCGGGTAGTTCTCCACGTCCTCACTGCCGACCAAGAGGAGTCTCAGCTTCAGCCTCCCCAAGACAATCAGTGGTAGCTTCTCGAGTTGCTGAGGCCACACACCGTCGTCCGGTACGGCCAGCGCGTAGGTCGTATTGGCGGTGTCATGCCGCATTGAGAGGAGCAACTGGCCAATGGCGCTATACATGGCCTGCTCCCTTTGACGCGATGAACTTCCCTCAACCTCGACAACAACGGTTCCCCACTCGGAGTGGTGAGCTACGATATCGGCTCGGCCAAACGTCGGATGCTTGCCGATTGTGACCCCCAGTCTCTCGAGCTGCCGAAGCGCTGCCTGTGTCCGCTTGGCCTTGTCGGCGGGATGTTGTCCTCCGCGAGCGAGTTCCATCGCGTCCAGATCGACCGTCACGATCCAACCATCTGCTGGGTCAAACCGTTTCGCGACGACCAACGCCTTCACTTCGGCTTGGTACATTGGATCCTCGAGTGGAGATGAGCCCACGATATGGTGCCTAACGAGCAGTAGGCCGACCAATCCAAGCCACTCAGTCGCCCTAGCTGCATTCCCTAACAACATGTGGTGCGCCGAGGCAAAGCCGCAAGCGCACAGAGTGAGCACCCCGTCAGTTCGTCCCAGCCATTAGGCCGCATCGCGCGCATTGGGTCGGTCGGCCTAGTCGCGCTGCGTTCGCGCGTGCAGCGCCGCGCTCAGACGTGCTCACTCATCCGCCTCAACGGCGCCGTCACCGCCGTCACCACCGTCCCCACCCACTTCCCCCAACCAGTCCAGCGGGCTTCGCACACCCAACCCGCCGCGATTCATCACATGCAGATAGATCATCGTCGTCCGCACATCCCGGTGACCCATCAGCTCCTGCACCGTGCGGATGTCCGAACCCGATCGCATCAGATGCGTCGCAAACGAATGGCGAAAGGTGTGACACGTCACCCGCTGCGTCAGACCCGCCGTCCGCGCGGCCTGCGACACGGCCTTCTGCAACACCGACTCATGCAGATGATGACGGCGTCGTTCGCCTGTCTCGGTGTCCACATAACAACTCGTGGCCGGGAACACCCACTGCCAGCCCAGCGCGCGCGCCGCACGATCGCCCAGTTTGCTCCGGAGTGCGTTGGGGAGTGCCACACATCCGGCACCGCACGCCAAATCGGTCGCATGCTGCCGCGCCACCGTTCGAAGATGCGCCTTGAGCGCGCGTTCGATCCCCGCCGGCAACATCGTCACCCGGTCGCGGTCGCCCTTCCCTGACCGCACCATCACCTCGCCCCGGTCGAACGTGAGGTCCTTGATGCGCAGCTGACAGCACTCCATCAGCCGGAGCCCGCTGCCGTACAGCAAACTCGCCATCAGAAACGTCGGCCCGCGCATCACCCCCAGCACGCGCCGCACCTCGTCGGTGGTCAACACCGTCGGCAACCGCGCCGGTCGCTTGGCATGGAGATGCTGCAGCGACACCGCCACGGAAGCATCCAGCACGTGCCGGTACAGAAACATCAGCGCCGACAACGCCTGATTCTGCGTACTCGACGCCACCTTCCCGTGAACGGCCAAATGCGTCAGGTACTCGCGCACCTGCGGCTCACCCATCTCACGCGGATGCCGCCGCCCGTGAAACGTTATGAAACGGCGCACCCACCAGGTGTACGCCTCCTCCGTGCGCGCGCTCAGATGTCGCGCACGCATACGCTCGCGCATCACACGGATCAACGTCGGACGAGTGGTCATGCCGCACAGTGCTACCAAACCGGCGGCATGACACAACCTCGCCAACGCGCACCCACTCAATTCATTGCGTGGGGTCTCACCCGATCTTCCCCGGCACCACCGGCTTCTTCGCCTTGATCGCCCCCACCCCCAGATCAAACAACCGCCGGTTGAGTGCCTGAATATCGTCGTTCAGCATGGCATCCCCCCGCGCGCGAAGCGCCGCCCACTCGGGCTCGAGCTCCGACAACCGGTCACGCGACGGCTGGTTGACACGCGGCAACTCACTTTCGGTGGCGTTGATCATGAACAGCCAGTTCGCCGTGAACTTCTGCGCAAAATTCTCCACGTCGTCGTACGCTTTCGATTTCCGCGACACCATCGCGCTGTCCCACGTGGTCAGTTTCTCCAGCAACGCCGCGCCGTCTTTCCGCACGTCCGCAAACCGCGACTCGCTCGGCAGCGTGGCCAGAATCGCCGACAACTGTTCCTTCGCGTCAAACAGCTCATTCACCATCTCGTGCATCCGCGTTGTCTCACCCTCGGCGCGTGACATGAACCGGTCATAGTCGGCGTACGTCGCCGCATCGGTGGTGTACACCGGCGCCGCACGCACCTCGGCCACCGTCTTCACGACACGATCGCCCAGTGTGAGCGAAAGGGTGTACGTCCCGGGCGACACCTTGTGACCGCGATAGCTGGCCTCGATGTACACGCCCGGCACACCCGCCATCGTCGCGTGCCGCAGATCCCACACAAACCGGTTGAGCCCCTTCGCGGCAGGCAGTCGCGGCTCGGGCGGCGGACCGCCATCCCACCGATGAAAACTCGTATCCCGACGCGAGGACAGCGTGCGCACCACACGACCCGACGCATCGGTGATCGACAACGTCAGCGAATCGGTCTTTTTCACCTCGGGCAACTGATAGTAGAACACGACCCCGTTGGCCGGGTTCACACCGCGAAATGTGCTCGCACCGCTAAAGTCGGCGTCGGGCGCATTGAGTTCACTGCCACCCGTCACCAGATACGCCGGCGCCGGCTGATACGCATGCAACACCGGCGTCTCACGGCGATACTGACGCAGCAACGCCAAATCGTCGAGAATCCAGAGTCCGCGACCCGAGGTCGCCGCAATCAGATTGCCCTGGTGCACCTTGAGATCGGTGATCGGTGCCACCGGCAGATTCCGCTGAAACGGCGTCCACTCCGCGCCACCGTTGAACGACACGTACAGCCCGAGCTCCGTCCCCGCGAACAGCAGGTCGCGACGCACATCATCTTCACGCACCACACGCGTGAATGCGCCGGCAGGAATGCCGCGATCAATCTTCGTCCACGTCGCACCGTAGTCGGTGGTCTTGTACAGCCCCGGCGCGTGGTCGTTGAACTTGAAACGTGTCGTCGCGATGTACGCAGTACCCTTGTCATACGGCGACAGCTCGATCGCATTCACCAGACACTCGGCCAACCCTTTGGGCGTCACGTTCTGCCAGCTCTTCCCGCCATCACGCGTCACGTGCACCAGCCCATCATCACTGCCGGTCCAGATCACCCCGCGTTCGAGCGTCGACTCGGCCACATACGCCAACGTGCCGTAGTTCTCCGCACCGACCGCTTCGTTGGTGAACGGCACACCCGGCTTCCCCTGCTTGTCCTTCTCGTTTCGCGTCAGATCGGGCGACACCGCCGTCCACGTGCGACCCATGTCTGACGTCTTGAGCAGCACCTGCGCGCCATGATAGAACGTGTTGGGCTCGTGTTTGCTCCAGATGATCGGCGCGTTCCAGTTGTAGCGGTACTTCATGTCCTTTGCGTCGCGCCCCAGATACTGAATAGGCGCTGCCATGACGTTGGTGGACGCCGAGGCCTCCGTGTCCAGCACCTCGATGGTGCCCTGATAACTGCCGCCGAGTACGTAGCGCGGGTTGTCGGGATCGAACGCCAGAAACGCACTCTCGCCGCCCGCTGACGCACGCCAGCTCGCGGTGCTGATGCCCCCGCCGGTGAGTTCACGGCTCGCGATCGTTACCGACGTGTTGTCCTGCTGCGCCGCGTAGATGCGATAGGGAAAGCGGTTGTCGGTGTTGAGCCGATAGAACTGCCCCGTCGGCTGTGTGGCCTCCGAACTCCAGCTCTTGCCACCGTCAAACGTGATCGCTGATCCGCCGTCGTTGGACAGAATGAAGTTGTCGGGGTTGTCGGGGTTGATCCACATGTTGTGGTGATCGCCATGTTCAACCGACAGTTCTGTCCACGACTTGCCACCATCGTCCGATCGCAGCGCCGGCGCACTCAGTACGTAGATGCGGTTTTCGTTCTTCGGATCCACGAAGAGTTCGATGTAGTACCACGCGCGCTGCACCAGCTGCGGTTCACTGGTCACCTTGCTCCAGCTTTTCCCCGCGTCGGTCGACGCATACAACCCGCGATCGTTCCCTTCCGACTCACTCTCGATGAGTGCGTATACCTTTTCGGGATTCGATGGACTCGCCGCGATCGCCATCTTGCCCATCTTCTCGGGCAATCCTTCGGTCATCTTCACCCACGTGTCGCCAGCGTCGCTGGACTTGTACAGTCCGCTCCCGGGGCCACCGCTGATCACCTTCCACGGCTGACGGCCATACTCCCACGTGGCCGCATAGAGAATACGTGGGTTGGTGGCGTCCATCGACAGTTCGGACGCACCCGTGCGCGGGTCCACATACAGCACTTTCTTCCACGTCACGCCGCCATCAGTGGACTTGAACACCCCGCGCTCCGCCGACGGCGCAAACAGCGTCCCCTGCGCGGCGACAAAGACGATGTCGGGATTCTTCGGGTGCACGATGATCCGCGCGATATGTCGCGTCTCGTCGAGTCCCATCTTCTTCCACGTCTTGCCGGCGTCGGTGGAGCGATAGAGCCCGTCGCCCGAGTGCGTCATCACGCCGCGCACCGCGTGTTCGCCCGTGCCCACGTACACCACGTTCGGATCGCTCGGCGCCACCGCGACGGCGCCAATCGTACCCGTGCGGAAGAAGCCGTCGGAGATGTTCCGCCAGCTGATCCCCATGTTGTCCGTCTTCCAGACGCCGCCGCCGGTGGTGCCCATGTAGTACGTCTTCGGGTCACCGATCACACCACTGGCAGCCACCGAGCGACCACCGCGAAACGGGCCGATGGAACGCCAGAGCATCGGCTTGAGCACACTGTCGAGCGGTGGCGCGACAGCGGGCGCCACCTGCGACGACAACACGGGAGCACACACGAGTGCAGCAATCAGGAGCGCGCCATGCAGCGCGATGCGACGAACGATCATATCACGGAGGGTTGGGTGCATTACTTCACATGCTGCCGGAAGAACACCAGCGTCCGATCCCACGCCAGCTTCGCTGCGGCCGCGTCGTACCGTGGCGTCGTGTCGTTGTTGAAACCGTGCTGGGTGCCCGGATACAGATGCCGTTCGTACTTCGCGCCGGCCGCCTTCAGCGCCTCTTCAAACGCCGGCCAGCTGGCATTGATGCGCTGATCGGTTTCCGCCGACTGAATCATCAACGGCGCCTTGATCTTCGGCACATCGGCCAGATCGGGTGATGATCCGTAAAACGCGACACCCGCCGACAAGTCGGTGCCCAACCGCGTCGCGAGAAAATTCACCATGCCGCCGCCATAGCAGAATCCGACGGCGCCGATCTTGCCCGTGCATTCGGGGCGCGCCTTGAGAAACGCGGCTGCGGCCACAAAGTCTTCACGCGTCTTGGGTTGCTCGAGCTTGGGGAACAGTTCACGTGCTTTCTCTTCGTCGCCCGGATACCCGCCGAGCGGAAACAGCGCGTCGGGTGCGAAGGCCACGAATCCGTCCACGGCCAGTCGTCGCGCGATGTCTTCGATGTGTGGATTGAGACCGCGGTTTTCATGAATCACCAGCACGCCCGGCGCGCGACCCGCCGCCTTGGGGCGCGCCAGATAGCCGCGCATCTTGCCGTAGCCGTTCGGCGACGCGTACTCGATATGCTCCTGCTGAATTCGTCCGTCGCCGGGTTTGACGACCTGCGCCTCCAGAAACTTGGGGCTGAGCTGATCGAGCAGCATGACCGCCGTCACGCCGCCAACGGCATACTTGGACGCTTTATCGAGAAACGTGCGACGATCGATGCCGCCGTGCACATAGGCATCGAACAGGATGAGCAGCTCTTGATCGAAGTCGTGCGCAGTCTTGCGTTCCATGAGAGGTCTCGCTCTGGCGGTGGGAGGGCCGGGACACCCCAACGCGGGGCGTGTCAGCGTGGCGCAGGTACAGAAAGAAACGGCCAACTCGCGCGATTGCCAATCCTGGCGTAAGCTCGACCGGACCACTCACGCTTCATCGCCAGCGGCGAACCGGCCACACCGTACCCTCTCGTCCGGACCTGTACGACCATGCCCCGCACGCTCGCCATCTGCCTCGGCGCCGTCGCTTTCGGCGCCCTGTGTTGCGCCCGACCAGCGTCCGCACAACGCCCCGTCGACCGGTGGGTCGCGACGTGGACCACCAGCATGATCGGCGCGCTCCCCTACCCGTACGCGGGCGCGGGAAACGATTCCGGACTCGTGCTCACCGGACGCACCCTGCGGCAGATCGTGCGCGTGAGCGCCGGCGGCAGCCGCGTCCGGATCCGCGTGTCCAACGAGTATGGACTCCGTCCGCTCGTCATCACGTCAGCACGCGTCGCACTGTCGAAGGGACGGACGGCCGTCGACAGTGCGCGCAGCCGCCGTATCACCTTTGGCGGTCAACCGACGGTGACGATTCGCGCCGGCGCGAACATGGTGAGCGATCCGGTGTCACTCACCATCCCCGACAACGCCGATCTCGCCGTCAGCTTCTTCTTCGCCGACAGCACGCGGGGCACCACGCTCCACTTTGCCGCGCATCAGCGCAACTATCGGTCTGCGGTGGGCGATCTCACGGCCGCCGCCGACTTTGCCGCCGACACCATCACGGAGCGTTGGCACTTCTTGTCTGGTGTTGACGTCGTGAATCCGCGTGTGACCGGGGTGATCGTCGCCTTCGGCAATTCCATCACGGACGGGACGGCCGCCACCACTGACGCCAATACGCGCTGGCCCAACGTCCTCGCAACGCGTCTGCTCGCCTCGCGCGAACCGCGCAAAACGGTCGTCAACGCCGGCATCGGCGGCAACCAGGTCACGTCGCCACTGCGTGGGCCAAGCGCGTTGCAGCGATTTGATCGCGATGTGCTGATGCAACCCGGCGTCTCCCACGTCATCGTGCTCGAGGGTGTCAACGATATCTCACGCGGCACGGGCACGCGTGACGCACGCGACGAGATATCAGCGCAGGAATTGATTGCCGCGCACACGCAGCTCGTGCAGCGCGCACACGAACGCGGCGTGCTGATCTATGGCGGCACGCTCACGCCGATCGGTGGCATGGGCGGTCTCACCCCGGAGCGCATCGCCAAACGCGACGCGTTCAATGCGTGGATGCGCACCAGTGGCGTGTACGACGCGGTGATCGACTTCGACCGCATCACCAGAGATCCGTCGGACACTACGCGCTTCTTGCCCGCATACGACTCTGGCGATCATCTGCACCCCAATGATGCCGGGTACAAGGCGATGGGTGACGCGATCAGTCTCGCGTTGTTTCGGAGGCGGGTGCGGTAAGGCAGTCGAGTGAACATCGCGTCTTGACGATGACGCGGATGTCGGGCTACCGTCTGCCAGTCGTTACCACACCTCACCATCGCCATTACCGCCATGTTCAACCTCGCGCGCACCGCCCTCGCATGCATGGCTCTCGCGGCAAGTCCGCTTGCGGCAAGTCCGCTTGCGGCACAGTCACGCGCCGCCAGTCAACCGGCGCGCCCGCTCAAGGTGTTCATCTCGGTTGACATGGAAGGGCTGGCTGGCGTCGTCACGTCTGGCGACGTGGGCGGCACCACCGGTGACTATCAGTATTTCCGAAAGATCATGGCGCAGGAAGCCAATGCCGCCATCGAAGGCGCCATTCGCGCCGGCGCAACCGAGGTGCTGGTGCGCGATTCACATGGCAGCAAGCAGAACATGCTGCCGGGCGATCTTGATCGCCGCGCGCGTCTGCTGCGTGGCGCAAGCATCGGCCCCAAGAATATGATGGAAGGCATCGACAGCAGCTTCGCGGCCGCCGTATTCATCGGCTACCATGCGAAGGCCGGCACGCCCAACGCCATTCTCGAGCACACCTCCAATGGCAACGTCGTGGATTTCAGCATCAACGGCGTGTCGCTCCCCGAAGGCGGATACAACGCGCTGGTGGCCGGACTCTACGGCGTCCCGGTCGTCTTCGTGGCCGGTGACCGCGCGGTGGTCGATCAGATGCGCACACTCCTTGGCACGGTCGACGGAGTCGCCGTGAAGGAGGAAATCGGCGACGCCATCAATGGCCTCTCGCCGGCTGCCGCGCAGGATGCCATTCGCGCCGGCGTCGAACGCGCCGTGCGTGCACGCGCCACCTATCGCCCCTTCGCGCTTGCCGCGCCGTATGCCATGGTGCTCAAGGTCCGAAAAGACGGCAAGACATTCGATGGTGCCGTCAACTCGGCGGCTGGCGAATACACGTTCTCGAGCCCCGACCTGCTGCGGATTCTGGCGGCGTTCAACGCGCTGAAGTGAGCGGGTGGCCTCGGTGGATGAACACGTCGAGGCGAGAACGTCGTGGGACATGACTGAGTATCGCGGCCACGCAGCGACAGAAGCCGCGACCGTCGTTCACCCGGCAACCTGATGGTCGAGGGCGCCGCCGCCACGCTCGGCGCCAGCGTCAAGCGCCCCGCGCTCTCCACCGTGAGCCAGCACCGGCGCGCGACGCGCCAGTGCGAGTATCCCGAGTGATGACAGCACACCCAGGCCACCGAATAGTCCGAAGACGGCCACCTCGGTGCGCCCCATCGTGGTGTTCTGGGTACTCAGTATCACCGCGGGAAACACGCATCCACCAAGCGCGCCCCACAGCGCCATGCGTCGGAACGTCAAACCGCCAAACGTTTGACGGCGCTCGAGCACGGCTACCAAGAGTGCGAATACAGAACCACACAGCGCGCCAACAAGACCAAGACGCAGCGCAAACGTCGGTATCCTGTCCCAGTAGATGGCCCGCCCGTTCACCACGCCATCCACCAGATAGATGCCGAGTCCGACGACGATCCACACAACGCTCCACGAGAGCGCGAGTCCAAGCAGACCACGAAGTCGTCTGAGCATGCGCATGCGTGAAACGGTTGGTGTTTGCTGAAGGTCGTGGCCTTCTGCTGAATTCCCTACCCGGTCGTTCGCGTCCTGCGGCCGCGCCTCTCCCCAACTCCGCCAACGCTCGTAGCTTAATCTCGTTCCCTGCCCCGTTTCCCACCACACGTCCCCGCATGAGCCGCCCCACCTCCCGCCTCCGCGCGCGCCACGCGCGTCAGCTCGCACTCGGCGTTGTACTCGGCGTCGCACTCGGCGCCATCACGACACCGCTCGCCGCACAGACTGCTGCCGCGGTCTCGCTCACCCGCATGGAGTGCGGCACCAACGCCGCCCCCACCGATGTCGGGCTCCGCTTCTCCGACACTTACGCGTACAACGGACTCAAGGTGCAACTGGTCTACAGTTGCTACCTCATCCGCCACGGCGATGACTACCTCATTTGGGACACGGGCTTCGCCAAAGGCCCGGGCGCGACGGCGCCCAAGCTGAGTCTGGTTGAGCTGCTTGGGCAACTCAACGTCGCGCCGGCGCAGGTCAAGTTTGTCGGTATCAGTCACTCGCACGGCGATCACATCGGGCAGACCAGTCTCTTTCCGCAGTCCACTCTGCTCATCGGCAAAGGCGACTGGGACGTGCTCTCCGATGCCAAGCTCACCACGAACCAGGCACCCATCGCGCCGTGGCTCTCAGGCGGCAGCAAGGTGGAACCGCTCACCGCCGATCGCGATGTCTTCGGTGACGGTTCGGTGGTGATCCTCGCCATGCCGGGTCACACGCCCGGACATCGCAGTCTCCTGGTGCGACTCAAAGAGACTGGCAACGTGCTGCTCACTGGCGACATCTCGCACTTTCACGAGAACTACGACAGCAACGGCATTCCCACCTTCAATACTGATCGCGCCGCCTCACTGGCCTCACTCGATCGGTTCAAGCAGATCGCCAAGAATCTCAAGGCGACGGTCATCATTCAGCACGACCAGCGCGATATCGCCAAACTCCCGGCCTTCCCCGCCGCGGCCAAGTAACACGACACTGTCATCTCGCATCATCAACGCGGCGCATGGGACGAACCGCATCCCGTGCGCCGCTGCTGTTTGCCGCGCATGCAAGGTTCGGAACAGATGGTCGCAGAGACGCAGAGGCGCGGAGGCCTGCTTCGGCACGCACGAAACCAATTCGTTTCTTTCCTATTGTTTCTGGGACTAGCAGAAGCCTCGTCGAAGCGGGCCTCCGCGTCTCCGCGCCTCTGCGGCAATCC